>CAZXHO010000014.1:0-16902 GCA_964640365.1 uncultured Sangeribacter sp.
TCAGACTTTCCAACTGCCAGTGGATGACGTGTGAGACCCTTCAAGTGTATCACTGCATAGAATGCATCGTCATCAACCGGAGTGGCTGCAGCCTTCTCCTTGGATCCGCCACATGAAACGAACAATAATAATGCTGCGAAAAAGCTGAAAAGTGAAGTTGTTTTCATTGTGTTAGATGTTTTATTAGTTTTAACGCTCAAAAATAATCATAAAATTCAATATTACCAATTTTTATTCACGATTAGTTATTATGTGTCGATTAACACTATAAAACTTTGGGTTTTCTTTGCCATAACCTCAAAAAGAATTAAATTTGCCTTATGGAAAAAATAGCAAGTTTTACTATAGATCACAATCGCCTGCTTCGCGGAGTTTATGTGTCACGCCGGGACGTGACACCATCCGGCGACACTATAACGACTTTCGATATACGCCTTACTGAGCCAAACCGTCAGCCCGCTCTTTCACCGGAGGCGCTTCACACTATGGAACATCTCGCCGCAACTTATCTGAGAAATGATGAAGTCTGGAAAGATAAGATTGTATATTGGGGTCCTATGGGATGTTGTACCGGCAACTATCTGTTGATGCAAGGGAATTTAGAACCTGAAGACATTTTATCTCTCCTCATTGACACATTCCGCTTTATTGCAGATTTTTCGGGAGATATTCCCGGTGCGACTCCTCGAGACTGTGGCAACTATTCTTTCAACGATTTACCGGCAGCAAAAGAAGCCGCATCTAAATTTCTCGAAGAAGTCTTGATCCGGATGAAACCAGAAAACATGCACTATCCATCTTAAAACCTACAATTATTAGCCTCAACACAGTTAGGAGTCTAAAACTGAGGATGCATCTTACGTACATTACCTTTTCTCTCAGACACGCATCCTCGTTTCTTCGACCCTTTCACATTATCAATTCTTAAGACATGTGATTGGAACTACATAGACTCCGTCTTTGCGCTGATATGCAAGTTTACCGGTAGCTGTTACAACCATCATAAACGATGGATTATTCATCTTGTCGGAATCAATCTTATCTTTTAATTTTAGAAGTGTTGCAGCACCCTCTTCTATAAGTTTATCTCCTCCTAATTTTATCTCGATAAGACCGTACTTACCGTTTCGCAAATGTACCACAGCATCACATTCGAGTCCAAGACTATCTCTGTAATGATATACATTTCCGTATAAAGATTCAGCATAAACCCTTAAATCACGGACACATAGGTTCTCAAAGATAAATCCAAATGTTTTGAGATCCGTCATAAGATCTTTTGGGCCTATTCCAAGTGATGCAACTGCTATGGAAGGATCCACAAAATATCTTGTGTCACTCGTGCGAATAGCCGCTTTACTTCTCAGATTAGGATTCCATGCCGGCATATCTTCTATTACGAATATGAGTTTGAGGGCATTGACGTAAATATGTACCGTTCGAACGTCAAAGGAGCTGTGCTCATTGCTTGCAAGATCAGAACTTATCACCGATAATGGTGTTTGAGTTCCAAGATGTCGTGAGTATGACCTCAGAAGTCTTATTACTCTTTCCGGATTCTTAGCATATCCATCTACTCTATTCACATCTGAATGTACCACGGCGTCTACATAGTCCATAGCTCTGCCAAGAGAAATTTCCTTATCCTGAGACATTACTCTTGGCCATCCTCCACGACAAGCTAAAAAAGCAACGTGCTCTAAGTCTGTAGAACATGTAGCCCATTGTTTTTCACCTTCAAATAATGATTTCAAACTTATCTTACCGGATGAATCTCCAGATTCCCATAGGCTCATGGTTCGCATCTTTATCCTACCAATTCTACCTGTACCGGTATGCGTTTTCTTCAATTCATCTTCGTCCAATAGTGGAACGGCTGACCCTGTCAGTATAAATTGGCCATCTTCATTTCTATGGTCAACTGTAAAACGTACCGCATCCCATAGGTTAGGTGCTATCTGCCACTCATCAATCAGTCTGGGCGTAGCACCATCCAATAGAATACTTGGGTCTATACTTGCTGCTTCGAGGTAACTGTCTCTGTAGCGTGGATTGGTCATGTAGATGACGCTCTTTGATTGCTGTTCGGCAGTCGTAGTCTTACCACACCACTTGGGACCCTCTATCAATACTGCCCCCATACCTTTGAGTTTATTTGACAGTAATAAGTCTGCTATCCTCGGTCTATATTTTTGCTTAGCCATAATTCATACATTTTTCAGACCGCAAAGATAAGAATAATATTTTATTGTATGAAATATTGAAGATTTATTGTATGAATTGTTGAAAGCCTATTGTATGAATTATTGAAAGCCTATTGTATGAATTATTGAAAGCCTATTGTATGAAATATTGAAAGCCTATTGTATGAATTGTTGAAAATCTATTGTATGAATTATTGAAAGCCTATTGTATGAAATATTGAAAATCTATTGTATGAATTGTTGAAAGCCTATTGTATGAAATATTGAAAATATATTGTATGAATTGTTGAAGATTTATTGCATGAATTATTGAAAGCCTATTGTATGAATTGTTGAAGATTTATTGCATGAATTATTGAAATCCTATTGTATGAATTGTTGAAGATTTATTGTATGAATTATTGAATAAAATCTTATAAATATCTGAAATTATGATATTTAAAATATTTATTTATGACGTGATTTAAGACAAAGCAGTAATGCACCGCAACTACAAACCACCAATATTATATTAGTTGATTGTAACAAATCACCCAGTCCTACCAGGGGAGATACCAGTCCTCCACATGCAAAACCTATAGCTCCCAACACAGCTGAGGCTGCTCCCGTTGCTCTTCTTCCTGTTTCCATACCTAATGCAGTGATTGAAGGGAAAATAAAACCGACAAAAAACAACATAATGAGAGTCAACGATTCATATACAAAAAAGTTATCTATCAAAAATTGAGTTGCAAAAAGTAAAATAGCGAAAACTGCCATCCCTAATGTACTGAAAAGAGCAGCATTCTCCATATCCTTAAATTTCAATGCAAGAGCCGAGCCTATAGCGATTGTGGTTGCATTAACGCCAAAAGTCATCGAGAATTGAAATTCTGAATATCCGAAATGAGTCTGCACAATAAAAGACGCAGAAGAGATATACGCAAATAATACTCCATATGAGAGACCGTAGATCGCCACATATCTTCTAAAAGCCGGCAATTTTAAAATATCTATAAAACCGTGTGCCGCTTTCCATACAGAACCATTCACTCTGCTACCTTCCGGAAGAGACTCACGGAAAGGTATACACATAACCAAAAGCACAACTCCTATGGCAAACAGAATCCAGAAAATTCCCTGCCAACCGAGTGACTCTGCCACAAGGCCACCAGTGACAGGAGCAACCACCGGTGCTATTCCATTTATGGCACCAACTATAGCCAGCACTTTAGCAAGTTCATGTCCTCTATAACAGTCTGTTGCAACTGACCGAGACATAACAATACCACCAGCACCTCCAAGACCTTGAAGAAACCTGAAAATATTGAAAACTTCGATCTTTTGTGAAAAAATACAACCAATAGTAGCTATAGAAAACACGATTAAAGACCATGTCATGATGGGTGTCCTCCCATATTTATCGCTCAAAGGACCAAATATAACCTGACCAATCGCAATACCTAAAAGACTGGTGGTAAGTCCAAACTGCACCATTGAGGGTGTAGTATGGAAAATATCTGCCATTGAGGGGAGTGTAGGTAAATAAAAATCGGTAATGAAAGGACCGAATGCAGACAGTGCACCCAAAAAGATGAGAAGATAAATAAAATATTTCCTACTGAATTGTTGATTCATAGCTCAATTCACTGATATTCAGATAAAACTAATCTCAAACACCGAAAAATCTCAAATATTCCTTTTCAAAATTTGGTGTGAATATGCCTTTGCCAATTCCATCTAAAATTTCATTTCTGCTCCAAAACCTTCCGCCGTCAAGTTCAGACGAAGGTGAAGGAATACTATCAATAATTGTTTTAAACGAATGGACAAATTCTCGTTCCTTATCCGACTCAAATACATAATTACCCAAAGATACGGGGGAGAATCCCTTTAATCCCAGCTCTTCGAAAGCTTCCCTCTCAAGCGCATTTTCAACATTCTCCCCATAATCAATATGACCACCGACAGCAGTATCCCATTTCCCGGGTTGGATATCTTTCCAGTCAGGACGTTTCTGCAAATAAAGATCCCCCGCAAGATTAAATACATGTAGATGTACGACAGGGTGAAGCAATTTTGAACCGCCATGACATTCTCCTCTTGTAGCCTTGCCAATTGTTTTACCCAACTCATTTACAATCGGGAAAATCTCTTCCGAATTATCTTTATTCATTTTTAATAAATTAAAACCTCCCATCTTGGTATATGATGGGATTTGAAATTCACGAATTCAATTTGTGACCAGATTATTGGCTAAATAAGCCATTTACTTAACAGAAATAACCTCAAAAATATTATATCTCTTTCTCAAACTCCTCACACATTAACATAGAGGTGTAAGAGGAATATGAGCTACATAGTCATACATAATCAAATTATATCAAAGTACCCTTATAATAAGCTATTTATGAAACACATCGAAATAAAATATATTGAAAAATCCTTGCAAATCTCAACAATTAGGTATAATCTTGGATGTGAAATTTAAAACACGCCAATATAAATCTGAAATGAAATCTCACTTTTTCAGCTTGAATCCCGTAAAAAAGAGAACCACCTCTTGAAGTTTAAGAAGTTGAATTTTTTTATTATCTCACCGAAAAAGGATTACATAACCTTGTTGATTTTTCTGTAAAAAGTTATAATTTTGCAACTGGAATCGCAAATCCCCGTTTTCCACTAAACAGAAATTGTTTCCACGATCATTTGATGGTCATATATTCCTTTTCCCAATTTCCATAACAATAAATATGGTTGACACCTATATAGTTTAAAATCTTGACAATGCTATGAAAAGATCGCAAATCATCCTGTCCATACTTGCTTTTATCTTAGTCTCCTGTCTGCCTGTTAGTTTGTCTGCGGCTCCAGACAGTAAGAAAGAGAAAAAAAGCGCGCGCACGATATACGGCAACCTTATTAACTCGGCAACTTCACTGGGGATGACAGACTCCATAAAGGTAGAGCTTTTGAGCCGCGACAGCGTCCTTGTGGACTATGTCTTCCCAACCTTCTACTACGACAATTATCCTGACCAGACCTCGGTTTCCACCGGATTCACGATGTATGCGCATTGCAAGCCGGGATCCTATATCCTCCGGCTGTCCCATCCGGACTACGAGAGCGTGGCTTATCCGCTGGAGATCGACAGGAACCGCATAAACGCCGGCACACTTCAGATCCGGAAACTCAGCCGGTTCGAGAAGGCGGTAATGCTCGGGGAGGTTACGGTGGTGTCGTCGAAAGTCCAATTCGTCAACCGGGGTGACACGATCTCCTACAACGCCGATGCCTTCGACGTTGCGCAGGGCTCCATGCTCGACGCTCTTCTTCAGCAGATGCCGGGAGTGCAGCTTCGTGAGAACGGGCAGATATACGTCAACGGAAGGTTTGTCGACAAGCTCCTGCTCGACGGCAAGGATTTTTTCAGGGAGACAAGCTGGTCCTCCTTCAAAACCTGCCCTCCTATACTGTCAAGAATGTTAAGGTCTATGAGGAGGCCTCGGGGGAGACAAAGGTATTCGGCAAGGGGGCCATGGACATTGACCACCCTGACCAGTATGTGATGGATGTCGTCCTCAAGAAGGGCTACAACGCCGGGTGGATGGCAAACGCCGAGGCATCGGCGGGGACCCACAGCCGCTACCGGGAGCGTCTGTTCGGGAGCGTCTACACGTCTAAACTGCGCCTGAGCGCCTACGGAATGATGAATGACCTCAACGAGACCGGGACTCCCGGGAGCGGAGGCTCATGGCAGAGTCCGGATGAGATGTCCGGGGAGAAGACCACCCGCGGCGCAGGGGCTGACTACGGATATTTCAAGCCTGACAACACCGTGTCTGTCAACGGGAGTGCGTCGGTCCACAGAGTAAGCGACAGGGAAAACCTGTTCATTAACAGACAGAATTTCCTTGCCGGGGGCGACACCTACACACGTTCATGGGATGACTCCCACCGGCGTGACCTATCCTTCAACACCAACCATTCCGTGACGCTCCAGCCCAGGACCGGGAACTCATATTACACTTTTATACAGCTGGCGATGAGCTACAACAATACCAGAACCCGGACCGCAAAGACAGAAGGGAATTTCAACAGGGATCCGGGTGACGACCCTGGCCTCAGGGAAAAGCTCACACGAGGTCTCCCCGCTGACATGGAGGCCACCAACCGTCTCGTCAGCTCCTCCTGTTCCCGCGTCAGGCCCCTCAACGTCTCGTGGAACCACACGTCAGTCTTCGAATTCGGGAAATCAAACCACGGAGTCACCATCAACTCCAACGGCTTCTACAGGAGGTCGACGGCTGCCGGAAGCGACACCTACCTGCTGGAGTTTGCAGGGCAGGAACCTTCGGGAAGGGTGAGATCAAATCCTGTGGAGTCCCACTCCTACCGTTACTGGGTGGGCCCGCGTTTCACGTTCTCCCTCAGCCCCTATATACGGTTCAATCCTCAGGTAGCCGTATGCCATTATTATGAGAGCAACAACAACATGTGGCGTGTATCCGACAGTGCTGGCGACAACGGCACCGGAGAGGCAGCTGCGGAGACAGACGTCACCCTCATCCCGGATCCCGTAAACAGCTTCCATTCGGCGTCGCACCACACCCATGAGTTCTTCTCCATGGCGCTAAGCTATTTCAGGAAGACACAGCGTGACGGCATGGATTATTCCAGCATCAGCGTCTATGTGCAGCCGGGATTCAATCTCGTACAGAGAAGACTCACATATATGGGAGCCAGCCCGCAGAAGATCAGGAAAAACTTCGTCACCCCGGAGACCCGGATGTCGGTTTTCTGGTTCCTGCGTGGTATGGCGCCGAGGCTTAATCTGGAATACAAGTTAACGGGGAGCGCGCCGGCGCTTATGGATATGGTCGACAACGTCTTCACTACCGACCCCCTGAACCTCCGCATGGGAGGACGCGATCTTCGACCCGAGACTGAGCACCGTTTCGACATGGGTTACGAGTCAAGAAAGTTGCTCTTTGACCGCCTGATGCTAAGCGCATACCTCGCTTATTCGGTAACGAGGGACAAAATCACGATGTCATACTCCTTCGACAAGGAGACTGGCGTCAGGATCTTCAGGCCGACCAACGTCAACGGAAACCGCACCGGTTGGTTTAGCATGATCACCGATCTTTATCTCGACAAGCGCAAACGCCTTAAATTCAACAACTGGCTATGGCTCCAGCCCGTGAGGAGCGTTGACCTGATCTCCACGGATGCATTCAAGACAACCAGCAGGAGCGTCGTATGCAGCTTCGTGGTCAGGAATACCGCCGGTCTTGAATACAGCCACAATAACCACATGGTTGCTATCGAGGGAGCTATAGATTCCCGAAAGGCCCGCTCCGCCATGGAGGATTTCGTCCCCTTCCGGGTGACTCGTTTCAACTACGGCTTCAGGGGGCGCGTATCGCTGCCGGCAGCCATAGAGGTATCGACCGATATGAAGATGTACTCCACGCGCGGATTTGATGACCCTTCGATGAACCTCAACCAGCTCGTGTGGAATGCCCGGATATCCAAATCTCTCCTGGAAGGTCGCCTCATCTTAGCTGCTGACGGATATGACATCCTGCATAAAATCAAGAATGTATCTTATTCGGTGAATGCCCAAGGAAGGACGGAGAAATGGATCAACAACATCCCGAGCTACTTCCTGTTCTCAATACGCTGGAACTTCTCCAAGAAACCGCGAGAATGAAAAACCTTCAGGATTTTCATGATAACCGGTTCGGAGATTACTTACTGATGGAAGAGGCTTTATCAGAAAATTCAGCAGTGACGGCAACTATATGAGAGGCGACAGCGACTGGCATGAGTTCTTCATGAGTTTCTGCACGGTTCACATTCACTGTCACTGAGGAATCCATTTTTGAAGACATAGGCTAATAATTATCAATCATTTTTCATTTTATTTATTTCACATAACATATGTTTTAATTAATTTTGCAGTAATGACCGAATTATGTGATCTCATGGAATTCTCATAAGTATTTAGCGCAGAAATTTCTTTTCAAAGATCATAAAAAACGGTCACAAATTCACATATAAAAAATATATCCCAAAAGAAAATAAAATATTGACAATGAGCAAGGTTGTGACTTTAGGAGAAATAATGCTCCGACTATCCCCTAACGGTTTCGATCGTTTTATACAATCGGATTCTTTTCGTGTAATTTTCGGCGGTGGAGAAGCTAATGTTGCCGTCAGCTGTGCCAACTATGGACACGAAGCTTACTTCGTAACTAAGCTTCCTCATCATGAGATAGGTCAGGCAGCATTAAATTCACTTCGCAGATATGGCATCAAGACAGATTATATTACCCGTGGAGGAGACCGTGTAGGTATCTATTACTGCGAAACGGGAGATTCAATGCGACCTTCCAAAGTTATATATGACCGTGCCCATTCAGCTATTGCGGAGGCAAATCCTGAAGATTTCGATTTTGATGAAATAATGAAAGATGCAGATTGGTTTCATTGGAGCGGTATAACACCTGCCATCAGTGATAAGGCTGCCGAACTTACAAGGCTTGCTTGTGAAGCTGCAAAACGTCATGGGGTGACCGTCAGCGTTGACCTCAATTTCCGAAAAAAACTCTGGACAAAAGAGAAAGCTCAATCTGTAATGAAGCCCCTCATGAAATATGTCGATGTTTGTATAGGCAATGAAGAAGATGCAGAACTTTGTCTTGGATTCAAACCGGATGCAGATGTTGAGGGAGGCGAAACCAAGGCTGAGGGCTATAAAGGAATTTTCCGTGAAATGGCAGCCGAATTCGGATTCAAATATGTTGCCTCCACACTACGTGAAAGCTATTCCGCATCTCACAATGGATGGAAAGGTATGATATACGACGGCAAAGAATTTTATGAATCCAAGCGTTACGATATCAATCCAATAGTTGACCGCGTTGGCGGGGGTGATTCGTTCTCCGGCGGTCTTATCCATGGACTGCTCACCATGCCAACACAGGGAGATGCCCTTGAATTTGCAGTGGCAGCTTCTGCTTTAAAACAGACTATAAATGGCGATTACAATCTTGTGACTGCTGAAGAAGTTAAATCGCTTGCCCGTGGTAATGCCAACGGAAGGGTTCAAAGATAAATCAAGAAATCGATATAATTATGGCAAGAAACGATAAACTCAGTGTGTTAAACAAGATGGCGGCCGCTCCTATGGTGCCTGTCTTTTATAGTAGCAATCCTGAGATAGCAAAGGCTGTTGTAAAAGCTTGCTACGAAGGTGGAGTGCGCTTATTTGAATTTACCAACCGTGGCGACTATGCTCATGATGTTTTCTCAGAAGTCTGGAAATTTGTTGCAAAAGAGTGTCCCGAGATGTCACTTGGAGTAGGTTCGGTGGTAGAACCGGCTACAGCCTCTCTTTATATGCAATTGGGAGCTGATTTTGTTGTAGGACCGCTTTTTAATCCGGAAGTGTCTAAGATTTGTAACCGCAGAGGTGTGCCATATATACCCGGTTGTGGCAGTGTCAGTGAAGTAGGATTTGCACAAGAAACAGGTTGTGAAGTCTGCAAGCTTTTCCCGGGCGATGTACTCGGTCCCAAAATGGTGAAAGGACTGCTTGCCCCAATGCCGTGGTCTAAAATTATGGTTACCGGTGGCGTGGAACCATCCGAAGAGAATCTTAAGGGATGGTTTAACGCCGGAGCATTTGCCGTAGGTATGGGTTCAAAACTCTTTCCGAAAGATAAAATAGAAGCACAAGACTGGGATTGGATCTCGGCAAAATGTAAGGAAGCATTATCTTATTGTAAAAAACAATAGACACCTGTCGTTGTGCCGGAGGAAAGATTATTTTTAATAATCTTTCCCAAGATAAAATTTCCGGGGATGCCGGAGAAGGTAGCCCCGGAAATTAATTTTTCAAACAGCTACAGACAGCTGACATTTCAATTATTCTACAAACCCAAAATCGAAACAACATCATGAATCGCGAATCTCTGACTCCGGAAATTACATTGACTAATTCCGTTTCAGCGAAAATGACCAACTACCGCTGGTTGATCTGCGGTATGCTTTTTGTGGCTCTTGTTATCAATTACCTCGATAGGCAAGTGCTTTCGCTGACTTGGAAAAACTTTATAGCTCCCGAATTCAATTGGACTGACGCAGACTATGGCAGAATTACAGGTATTTTCTCAATCGTTTATGCCGTATCCATGCTATTTGCAGGAAAATTCATTGATTTTGTCGGCACAAAACGTGGTTATCTCTGGGCAATCGGCATATGGTCTGCAGGAGCCTGTATGCATGCGTTCTGTGGAATTTTAACTGATGGCATAGTTACAGGGCATTGGACTCTTTCATTCCTCGGTGCAAGAGAAAACCTTATGGCGCTTCAAAAAGTCGGGAATATAGGAGTAATGGTAACTACGGTCAGTGTGTGGCTTTTTATAGCTGCAAGAGTAGTATTATCCATAGGTGAGGCAGGCAACTTTCCCACATCCATTAAAGCAGTAGCTGAGTATTTCCCCAAGAAAGATCGTGGATTCGCTACGGGTATTTTTAACTCTGGTGCTCAGATCGGAGCTCTCGCAGCTCCTTTCACAATACCACTCATTGCAAAATATTACGGTTGGGAGATGGCTTTTCTTGCGATCGGAGTCCTTGGTTTCATATGGATGGGATTTTGGGTATTCGTTTACCGTGAACCCCGCAAAAATCCATACGTAAATGAGGCAGAACTTGCATACATAGAACAAGATCTCCATGTGGAGGCTCAGATTGAACACGTTTCAGATAAAAAAGAGGAAGATATTCAGGAACATTCAAAAGTTGGAATCTTACAGGCCTTCACATTCCGTCAGACCTGGGCAGTGATTTTCGGTCGCTTCCTACCTGACTCGGTTTGGTGGTTTCTATTGTTTTGGGCACCCGCTTTCATTAGTGAGGTGTATGGATATTCCACCGCATCAACAGAGGGTATGCTTGCTATCTTCACCATCTATCTGATTTCCATGCTGTCACTTTTCGGAAGCTACCTTCCGACTTATTTCATGAACCGCAGCCGAATCAACCCATATTCCGGACGAATGAAGGGATTATTGATCTTTGCTATTTTCCCGCTTCTCGGCTGGTTAGTTATGCCATTGGGAGGTATATCTATGTGGTATCCCGTTGTCATCATCGGTATTATGTGCGCCGCACATCAGAGTTGGAGTGCCAACGTCTATAACGTGGTGAGCGATATGTTCCCAAAATCTGTTGTTGCCACTGTGACAGGCGCAGCTGGTCTTGCAAGCGGTCTCGGCAGTTTCTGCTCTAATTATGGTGCCGGGTTACTGTTTACATATTCTGAGAATGTAAACCTCCAGTTTATGGGATATGAAGGGAAAAATGCCGGATATATGATAGTTTTCATCATTGCCGGATCCGCTTACCTCATCAGCTGGACAATTATGAAACTGTTAGTGCCAAGATATAAACTCGTAGAACTTGACAAATGAAACCATTCATTAATGATAGTTTCCTTTTGGAAACAGAGACGGCAAGAGAATTATACCGTAACCATGCCTCTACCCTCCCAATAATAGACTATCACTGCCATCTTTCACCAAAGGAGATTGCTGAAGACAAACAGTTCTCTTCCATAACAGAACTATGGCTTGGTGGTGATCATTACAAATGGCGAGCCATGAGAGCAAACGGAGTGGATGAGAAATTTATAACCGGTGATGCCGATGCTTGGGAAAAATTTCAGAAATGGGCGGAAACTGTGCCTTATACTTTGCGGAATCCGCTATATCATTGGACGCACCTTGAACTCAAAACCGCTTTCGGTATTGAAAAGGTGCTTAATCCTACTACCGCACGTGAAATCTTCGACATTTGCAATGAAAAGCTTAAGCAACCGGAATTTTCGGCTCGCGGATTAATGCTCCGTTATAACGTGGAGACTGTATGTACTACAGATGATCCTATCGATTCTCTTGAATATCACCGTCAAATTCGAGAAAGTGGCTTCAAAGTGAAAGTGCTTCCGGCTTGGCGTCCGGACAAAGCAATGGCGGTGGAAAACTCAGCCACTTATAATGCTTATTTGGATAAACTGTCAGAAGTTTCCGGCATAAGCATTGAATCTTATCCCGACTTGCTTGCAGCCTTACACAAACGTCATGATTATTTTGCATCTCAGGGCTGCACGGTAGCAGATCATGGTGTCGGTGACTTTCCTTGGGCTGAGGCCTCTGATCAGGAGATAGAAAACCTATTCCTTAAGGTGAGAAGCGGCGATGAACTATCAAAATCTGAGGTGATAAAACTTCAAACAGCAATTTTGCTTGAACTATGCAGAATGAATCACGAAAAAGGGTGGGTGCAGCAATTCCATTTCGGACCTATCCGTAATGTTAACAGCCGTATGTTTCACAAGCTTGGTCCGGATACCGGTTTTGATTCTATCGGAGATTATACATGCGCAATTGCAATTGGTAAATTCCTGAATGCCCTTGATTGCGATAATCGTCTAACAAAGACGATACTTTACAACATAAATCCTGCAGACAATACCTGGGTAGCCACGATGCTCGGGAATTTTCAGGATGGGTCAGTGGCAGGAAAAATACAGATGGGATCCGGCTGGTGGTTCAACGATCAGCTTTATGGCATGGAGGCGCAGATGAACGCTCTTTCAATGCAGGGATTGTTGAGCCGTTTCGTTGGAATGCTCACCGACTCTCGTTCTTTCCTTTCCTATCCCCGTCATGAATATTTCCGCAGAGTGCTTTGCAACCTTCTTGGCAATGACATAGAGAACGGTCTTATCCCCTGGGAAGAAATGAAGCGCGTGGAAGATATGGTTGAAGATATCTGCTATAACAATGTAAAATCTTACTTTAAGTTTTAATACCGGGAGTAATCAAACCTAACAATTAGATTTGATTATAACTCTCGAGTTTTATTGATACTCATTCATTCAATATAATATGGAAAAAACTTGGAGATGGTTTGGACCCAAGGATCCCATCACTCTCGATATGCTCAGGCAAATAGGTGTGGAAGGTATCGTAACCTCACTTCACCACATACCTAATGGAGAAATTTGGTCTGAAGAGGAAGTTGTAAAAATGAAAGACTTCATTGAGCAACATGGATTAAGGTGGTCAGTTGTGGAAAGTCTGCCGGTAAGTGAAGATATAAAATTCGGTGGTCCCAAGAGAGATGAGCTGATAGAAAACTATAAGAAAAGTCTCATCTCACTCGGGAAAGCGGGTGTAAAGACCATCTGCTACAACTTTATGCCGGTTCTTGACTGGGCACGCACAGATCTCGAATATCCCAATCCCGACGGAACATCAAACCTATATTTCAACCTTGCTGAGTTAGCTTATTTCGATATTTATATACTCAAACGCGAAGGTGCAGAAAAAGACTATAACACCGAGACTCTGAAGCGTGTGGAAGAAGAGGTGAAGCCAAAAATGAATCCGGAAGCTGAGCAAAGGCTTGTGGACAATATCATTGTCAAGACCCAGGGATTTGTTAACGGCAATATCTCTGATAAAGATCTTGATCCGGTAGGAAAATTCAGGGATTTGTTGGCTCTTTACAAGGATATTGACGCCGATAAATTGAGGGATAACATGACATACTTCTTAAACGCAATAATGCCTGTCTGCAACGAATATGACATCAACATGTGTGTGCATCCTGACGATCCTCCTTTGCAGATTTTAGGATTACCCCGAATCGTAACATCAGATGAAGATATCAAAAAGTTTCTTGATGCAGTGCCTGATCCACACAACGGGTTAACTTTCTGTGCCGGTTCATTAAGTGCCGGGGTCCACAATGATGTGGTAGAACTTGCCCGGAAATATGCCGGTAATACTCATTTCGTACACGCAAGAATCTGTAAAGTGCTCCCGGGAGGTGATTTTAAAGAGTCCGGTCATCTTGATCCACGACTAATAGAGATTGTCAAAATCTTTGAAAAAACAAATCCGGGACTGCCAATGCGTGTTGATCATGCTCCACTGATGCTCGGCGATGAGAAAATGGGTTACAATGCCGGCTATTCATTCCATGGAAGGATGCTGGCACTCGGAGAGATTTCGGGAGTGATGGCAACAGTAGCTTCTGAAAACTAACTATTTTTTTTAATTCCTATATACTGAATAAGATGAATTCACTTTTTTCAATCAAAGATAAAGTAGTTGTCATCACCGGGGGAACCGGTGTTTTAGGGTCTTGCATAAGTGCTTACCTTGCATCAGAGGGAGCAAAAGTAGCTGTGTTGGGACGTCGTAAAGATGAAGGGGATAAGATAGTAGAAGAGATAAAAGCAAAGGGAGGAGAAGCCATATTCCTTGTCACAGACGTATTGAACGCAGAAATATTGCAAAAGAACTGCGATGAGATTCTTGCTCGTTACGGTAAAATCGATGCTCTTCTCAATGCTGCCGGAGGAAACATGCCGGGGGCTACAATTCCTCCGGGTAAGAATTTCTTCGATGTCGATGTAGAAGCTTTCCAGAAAGTGTTGGGTGTAAATTTAACCGGAACGGTTTTACCTACCCAAATATTCCTTAAACCAATGGTGGAGGCAGGGAAAGGTGCGATAGTCAATTTTTCCTCAATGGCAGCTTTTCGGCCGATGACAAGAGTAATGGGATATTCTGCTGCCAAAGCTGGAATCAGTAATTTCACTCAATTTCTTGCTAATGAAGTTGCCGTAAAATTCAATCCTGCCATAAGGGTAAATGCCATAGCTCCGGGATTCTTTATCACCAATCAGAACCGCGCCCTCCTAACCAATGAAGATGGAAGTCTCACCGAAAGAGGTGCCGACGTTATCCGCCAGACTCCTTTCAAACGCTTTGGAAAACCCGAAGAGCTTTGCGGAACTATCCATTATCTCATTAGTGAGGCGTCAGCTTTTGTTACAGGCACTGTAGCTGTGGTTGATGGTGGCTTCAATGCTTTTGTTCTTTAGTACCATTCATACAGTATAAAAAATAATAAAAATGCCTCCATACTTCGGAATCATATGAAGTATGGAGGCATTTTTATTAGTCTAATTACTAATAATGTATAATTGACATTATGGATTATATATCATCTCTACATGTCCAACCGGGAGACTTGCACTAAGAAACAGAGGGATTCTATCGGAAACTCCAATCTGTGCCTTGACAGGATATCCGCACATGTCGCCGTTATAACTATATTCAAAATTGATTTCATATGTAGGATATGTAACCCCATCAATATGATATTGCGATTTCCCTTCATATGTCACCACTACTCTTTCAGGTGCACCGTCCTCAATTGCAATTGGTATTGTTATAGCTTGACCGGGATTCATAGATTCAAAATCTATTTCGTGTGCATAATAGAACATCCCGAGCATATCGGCAGTCACTGTTACAGCTTCCATAGTGTTGTCGCTGGCATTCAAAGTTCCCTGCCCTTTGATATTCTTATAATTCGAAGGATTTGAAGGATCGAAATTTCCGGATCTGTATTCCGTAACTTTCGGTTTGAGATACCAACCGTTTTCATATGTAACGGTTTCGCTGCTAAGTCCTGAGCCGGGAGTCATTACAGTGTTAAGTGTATCAGAAATACAGAACACCCTGCCCTCCCATGGAATGCTATTGCCGTCTAACGTGGCATTAAAGTGATTACCATCAGTCTGAAGTGTCACAACGCCATGCGCTATCATGACATCAATGAGTCCCCAGTGATAGTTAACATTATACCTTATTTCCTGATATGGAATATTTACCTGTGCCCTACCAATCATCACTGAACAGAGCAACATCAAGAACAGTAAAGACTTTTTCATAATAATTGAAGTTTAGCGGTATTTACTTCTTTTTAACAATTCAAATCTCTTATTGTTGGAAAATAGTCGTTGTTTTTTACTTCTGGTTAGCAACACACAGAATATAGCCCTTATCAAGATATAATCACATATAATTAGATTAGTTATTTCCAATGTTAATAGTGGGGAGAGATTTTTACGGATATTTAAGAATCAAAATCCTCCTCTCAAATGTTATATTTAAAAGATAAGCTGTAAAAAATCAAGACTCTGATATATTATTCAAAAAACATTTTATTTAGAACTGACACTTACTTTAAATCAATATTTAAAATGGAATTTTTATCAAACGAAAAGCTTCTTATTGTCGGTGCAGCCGGCATGATTGGTTCAAACATGGCACAGACCGCCATTATGATGGGTCTAACACCAAATATCTGTCTTTATGATCCCTATCTGCCTGCGTTAAAAGGTGTGGCTGAGGAACTTCTGCAATGTGGTTTCGAAGGTGTTAACATCACTTACACCAACGATGTGGAAGAGGCATTCAAGGATGCAGCTTATATCGTTTCATCAGGTGGAGCCGCCCGTAAGGCTGGTATGACCCGTGAAGACCTTCTCAAAGGTAATGCACTCATCGCTGAAGAATTCGGTAAGAATATCAAGAAGTATTGTCCCGAAGTAAAACATGTGGTTGTTATCTTCAATCCAGCTGATATCACAGGTCTTATCACACTATTGTATTCCGGTCTAAAACCATCACAGGTTTCTACTCTTGCAGCTCTTGACAGCACTCGTCTGCGCAATGAACTTGCAAAATATTTCAAGATTGATCCGGACAAGGTGGTTAACTCACGTACATATGGAGGTCATGGAGAGCAAATGGCAGTATTCGCTTCAACTACTAAG
>CAZXHO010000015.1:0-16789 GCA_964640365.1 uncultured Sangeribacter sp.
GCTTCCGGTAAGAATTTCAGGATGTTCTGCATTCATTTCATGAATATGGTGAAATATTTCAATAAATGGGGATGGATAACTGCCAATAGGTCCGCATTTCTACAGAAAGTACCGTTTGTGGATTGTGAACGCGGTAGTATTAATGCGTTGGTAAACTCAAGGGAGAATAAGGGAAGCCGCTCGGTTCAATATAAGAAATAAATTACTCAATGTATTTAGGGTTTGGGTCAGGATCTACTAATATTACAGGTCCCAAGTTGTCATTCTCCCCACGCATCCCGTTCAGGAATTGTGATAAAATCTCAATGGCATTCTTTCTCGCATCTCGCACGTAACCGCGATTGTAGACTCTCTTTCTTGCTTTGGACTGCCATCTTTTTTTGATAATATTTTCTTCATTAGCAGTAAGCGTGCGTTGGAAAACCGGGTTAGAACCATCCCAATAATCAAGCACGGCATATGCCTCCGGAGATGCCATTTCAAGGATATCGACTCTTTCAGGGGGGAGAAAGACAATCAAAGTGTCACCACGAGTTTCCGTTTTCAGACTGTCGATATTAAATCGGATATGTCCCTCAATTGTCTGACGGGCAACAATCCATTTTCCGTTTATGGAATCCTTTATGGTAAGCTCCTCATGAAAATCTGCTGTGCAAAGATCAACCATATTGGTGACAGATTTAATGCGGGCGTCTTCTGTCTTGTATTCGGGTTCAGTAGATTGGCTGTTAAAATAGATTATAATTCCCGCTGTGATAGCGACAATTATTACAACCAATAAAATGGATTTTATAGAGCGTGCCATAATTTCGAATATAAATAGGAATGAGAAGGAGATTAAACTTTAAGGGTTGGATTAAACTTGAAAGGAGACAGCAGTAATATTTCTGCTGTCAAATTGCGTTAATCTATTTCCGGAATGTTATTTCGGCAGTATATCCCCAATTGGCGAGCAATTCGGTGAGCCATGCTTTCCCTTTGGTTTCAGCGCTTTTACGAAGCAAGCTGTAAACTCCATTGTCGCGTGATATTTCTCGTTTTATCTCCCTTGACATCTGAGCCTTAAGGGAAGCCCTTTCTTTAGGAGAGATCTGAGACCTTAATCCCGTGACACGAGAATGCTCTTCGTGAAGTTGGGGTTCTCTTCCATCCGTCATGATCTCAACAGGTGGGAGCCATATTCTTATAATCTTATTTTCTTCATCATGCTCTACATCCTCCGGGGTTAACTTTCCAAGATCTATGTATGCGGTAAGATAAGTGTCATAAGAATAAACCCCAATGCGTGTACCGATCTTCATTTTGTTGAAAAGGGCATAGGTCTTTGCTTCAAGAGTTTTGGTATCCTTGAATTCCGGATCTGAAATCATTCCTACTTTCCCAATAGACATACGGGCAAGCTCAAGTCTGTTTACTTCCTGAAGACGAGAGCACAGATTGATAGCAGGCTTTTCCTCTTTGTGACAAGATGAAAGAGCCGTAATCAAAATTGAAATTATCAGCCAGATAGAATATTTATATTTCATAATGCAGTCAAGGAATTTTATGTGGCACAAATCCACAATATTAATGAACATTGATTTGACAATTTAAAGAGGCATATGTTACGCCGTAATGGGTTAACATATCCTAAAGTATGTGATTATTTCAAATTGATGCTCAACTGCTGAATTTGGTATTATCCATTTCCCACCGTTAACAGGATATACAGTCGTATTATATAAAACGGCGGAACTCATGGAGCCCCGCCACTGATCGAATTTTTATATAATTACTATTAATTTCTGAATGTATCTGCTAACACAGTGTCCACAATATCCGGACGGGGAGCATAGCTTGTTTCTATAACCACTTGATGTTCGGGAGTCTTAAGACAGAGTCCGACGATAAAGGTGGCAATGCCGAGTCCCATTGTCACCCACATAATGGTTGTAGCCGTACGTGGGGCTTTCATTACACACAAACTGTAAATCAGTACTCCTAATGTGATGATCAAGAAAGCGGAACCATAGAGAATGTTCTTAACAAGGCGGTCTTCTGCAGCATCTACAAGGAGCCATATAAAGAGTCCGATAGCGCCTAAAAAAAGAATAGCACTTGAAATCAGAAAAATAATGCCACTATATTGTGAACGAGAATATGAATTAATATTGTTAGCCATAAATTGTGGAATTTACTCAAGGCAACGTGCCTTTATACTCTCAACATTTAACCTGTTAAAAAGGTTTAATTGTCGTTTGAAGGCTGTTGAGGAGGTTTCCGGTAGTATTTTCTTCTCGGGTTCTTCTTTTCTGCATTCTCATTAATATTTTCCGGTTTGTCAGCCAATGGCTTACTTGTCTCAGAAGAATTAACTGATGGTATTGAACTTTCTTCCGGTTTATCTCTTGGCTCGAGTTTGTTTTTAGGAGCTTCGTTATTTACTTGCATATTTTCCACCCCGTTAGTATCTGCCGAATAACTTGCGGATTTAGGATTACCGGACACAGTTTCTTCATTCTTAATTTTTGACTGCTTGTTTCGCCGACGTGGAGGATAAGATTTCTTCTTGGTTTGTTCTTTCTCCCCATCCTTCCCTTCATCTGTCTTTTTATCATCTTTGTGGACAGTGAGTCCAAGGGAATCAGTAATCAATTCGGCAGCATAATCGCTTGCAATGCTATTGCCCAATCTGCGTTTCAGATTCTTATAACCGGAAATCTGCCATTCCCGTTTCGGAGAGGCTTGAAGAAGAGGCGAGAGTTCGCGGGCTATGGTAGCAGGTGTACAGTTATGGAGTAGCAGTTCAGGAACGACACTATTATTAATAATAAGATTTGGCAAAGAAATATATTTCACTTTAAGCAGTTTCTCCATCAACTTATAAGTAAGTTTCTTCCCGTTACCCCTATAGCACACCACCTGTGGAGTACCGATAAGTGCTGTCTCCAAAGTGGCAGTACCGGAAGTCACAACGGCTGCCTGTGAATATTTAAGCAAAGTGGGGGTTGCTCCGAATACCACCTGCAATCCGGGATCTTGTGCTATTTCTCTATAGAATTTCTCCGGAACTGCCGGGGCGGCTGCTACAGCATATTGAAAATCTGGAAATCTTTTCGCGGCTGCTATCATTAGAGGTAGATTATTTCTAATCTCACCCTTTCTGGATCCCGGCAACAGGGCTATTATCGGTTTTTCCTTATCTTCAAATCCCTGTCTTTCTACGAAATGTCTCCTTGGGGGAAGGTGTCCTAATGCGTAGTCAATCTCCTGCACCGGAGGATTGCCTACATAGGTGACCTTATACCCATGTTTTTTAAAGAATCCGACTTCAAATGGAAGAATGGAATATAGGTTGTCAACATATTTTTTAATGCTTTTAACCCTATATTCTTTCCATGCCCAAACCTTCGGAGAAATAAAATAGTCAACCTTAATACCCTTGTTGTGCGCATATTTAGCCAGTTTGAGATTAAAGCTCGGATAATCAACAAGGATTAAGACATCGGGTCTGAAAGTATCTATAAGCCGTTTTGCGGTACGCAGGTTTTTCCATAGTGTAGGAAGTTTACGCAAAACCTCGGAAAAACCCATCACATTCATCATCTCATAGTGGACATCCGGATTTTTTCTGGCTGCTTTTGCCATAAGGTCACCACCGAAAAAACGGAATTCCGCTTCCGGATCTATTGTCTTCAGGGAGCTTATCAGGTTGGAGGCATGAAGATCACCGGATGCCTCACCGGCAATTAGCATGTATTTCATTTGGGTATCAACTAATTGATGCTTCCGTTTTGTGGAATATACCAACCGTGTTCGCCTTTCACAAAGCGCAGCAAACGGTTTTGCGGAAGCGTTACATATATATGAACGAAATGCAGTATATTTTATTGACGCTGTAATTGCAGTTTGGTTTAAGTATGGGTTAAAATTTAACCAATTTATAATACTAAATTTTAAGATATTGATTTTATGGGAGGAAGATTGAAGGGAGATTGGGTCATTTAGGTTTCCTTTTGCCCGGGAGATAACGCGGAAAGGCATCGATCATAGACCCCGGTGTAGCGTTGAGAATTTCCACTCCTCGAGCACGGGCGTATTCGGCGATATCCCAATAGCTGCGGAAGGCAATTGTCATGCTTCCCAACACGTCATGAAGTCTGAGCCCTTTGTAAGTGGCTCTCACCCTTTCATGTTCCTTTTCATTATCTTGGTAGAAATGGGGCTGGACACTGACAACAAAATTCTTGTTGTCTACATCGAGTGTTTTGGTCCAGCTATGGTCGGCACCACAAAGATATATTTTCTTATATCCCTCCCTGATGGCAGTCATGATTGCGGGAATCATAACGTTGCGTGGTCGAGGCATTCCCATGCCGGCGTCAAACAGGGCGTGCCGTAGACTTTTATAGCCTTCTATCGGAGTGAGGTTAAAGGTTTTAATCCGGATATTTCGGTTAGTCATTACGAATGCATGTGCTAAAGGACGGCATTTCACCGGAACCCACAGAGTCATTTCCCAACTTACCCTGCTTAAGTCCTCCCATAATTTCACAACATTTAGATCGCTGACATTCCCTGAAAAGAAATGACCGTCGGCAAGCATATACTGTTGTGGTCGAAGCGAAATAAATTCCGGTGTATTAGCGGCAAAATTAACAGCCATCAGATCATGACTGCACAGCCATTCTCCATCATTGTCGATGGTTTGTCTCAGCGAAGGACCGTTTCCCATTATTACAATCCCTTCTCCGGCTTTTAAGTTCCCACGGCGAGAAACGCTCTTAGACATCAGCGCTACTTTCAATAGGGATGCCGCCGATGCAGTAAATTTAGAAAATACAGATGCTATTTTATCGGTGTTCATTTTTCAGCGTAAGGGTAATTTGAATCGGTGCGTGATATGACCTCAATAGTATTATAATACCTTATACCGGATGCTTCGGCAAATTTTGTTCCATCAATAGTGAAGGTCTTCATTCTTTCTTCCACGGTTACGGGATTAAGAGCCCTGTCAATTGGAGGAATCCATCTTCCGAGTCTCCAAATCCATTCAGCCCATGCCACCGGCAGATGGGTCATTCTTTTCTGTCTGCCAACATTTGAAGTCATAGCCTCCATCATGTCCAGAAACCTCGGGTTATGACCGTCTGCCGCATTGAAAATCCCTCCTTTAGAATAAATTTTCTCAATTCCTCTGGCAACGTCGAGTGCGGTAACGAGACTTATCTTTGCGTCATTTCCCCGGATGTGGATATATGCACCCGACAAGGCATCGTTAAATAGGTTCAGTGTCTCACCTCCTACACCGGAACCGAACATTCTTGCGGGTCTTACAATAGTTAATATGACATTGTTCTCATCAGCCCATTCAGTTAGCATTTGTTCTGCCAGCAGTTTTGATTTTCCGATTGCGTCAGTACCAAAAGAGACATCTTCTTCAGATGCAGCAGATTCCGGGTTAGGAGAATATACACGGAAACTACTTATATATACCAAATATGCCGGCGGACAATTTGAAAGAGCCTGCAGCAGATGACGTGTGCCGTTCAAGTTGAGTTCCATTGCATCCTCAGGATCTTCCGTTCCGGCACAATGTATAACGGTATTGAATTTGGTGTTACCGAAGTCCGGGACAGATGATTTTAAATCGCATACAAAATTATTGTCGCGAGATCTGCCAAGTGTAAGGATTTGCCGGTTGCTGTCCCTGCCGAATTCTTCCCTAAGATATCCTCCAAGCATACCGGTTGCACCGGTGATCAGTACATTCTCTTTCATAATAAATAAATCCCAATTACTATCCCCATGGGTCTAATCACATGGATCCTACTTATGGAAAATATGCAAATTTATAATTTTGGGATGTGTTTTGCAAATATATGATATTGTAAATCACGTTATCTCTTCCATCACCTTAGATTAGTAAGATTAGAGTTGTTTTAACCACCGAATTCATGTACAATAAAGGTGCTGATAAAATAATTAGGGGACGTATAAGAAATCACTTATATTGTAGATAAATTATTTAGATTTCAGAGAACAAAAGTGTTTGAGATTATGTTGGTTGAGTATATTAATCTTATTTACACCTGAAGCCATGCGTACCCATCATAACACTCCGGCATTTATCGTTCGTAGCGAACACAGATTCACGCGTTTATTCCTGCGTGCACTAAGAAGTCTTGAACAGCTTAAAAAGTTTCATTGCCTGTGAATTTATAGCTTTAAATTTTAAGGTTCAATAGTCATTTTTTTAGGAAATAACTGAAGAAGATCTCAATGTTGTCCCGACACTCATTTGCAGTTCCACAGAATAAAGTTGTTCGAGCAAATTATATAACCATAAGTCCGGAATTTGTAGTGTTGCGATGAAAATCCGGCTACTTTTACTCAGTAACTTTGATTTCCTTTGCCAATTAAGACATTGTTTGTTCAATTGTACGTACATAATATATTCAACTGTACGTCTGTTCACGTGAGTTTTCTTTGCCACCTCCGGATAACTCATCAGCAAAGTCGTGGCAAGACAATAGGGAAATTATATCGTCATTTATTAGTAGCGACAACTGTTTCCGAGATGACAAAGTCTTCGATACAGCGGGTCTTTGAGGAGAAATTGACACCGATTTTGAAGATAGTATGTTGACCGTTTAGGTATGGTCGGCCATATTTCTTATCATTTATTTGTTTGAGGGCCTCTTGAGCAGTACCGTTATACTTAAGCTCAATGATATAAATGTAATTGGGAGTTTCAATCAGTAAATCGATTCTTCCCTCTGAAGTTGATACTTCGGCATGAGCTTTGGCACCTATTAAAGTAAGTAGTATGTATAAGGCATTTTGAAAATTATTCTCATTGTCCATCTTTAGCTCATAAGGTATTCCGGCAAAATAAATTTGTAGGTTTTTCATAAGCTTGTATGGCTCTCCCAATTGAATATTTTTAATTAACTCCGAGGCTACTCCTTCAGTTATACCCCGTTTTACTGTGACATAATATGGGAGAAGGGATTTGGCAAGCCCCTCTTTGGCCTCCCGGTTGGGGACGCCTAATGTGAAAAAATCAGTTTGATCGTCGTAATGCTTGATAGTAAGGTAGCCTGTCTGGTATAGTAATGCCAGCGGGTTAAGGCTGGTGAGATCCATACCTAAGAGAGTGTCTAAATCACACTTAGTATTAAGGATTTCTTCAAGATTAGCATCCACACGTTTAAGTGCTTCCCCCAATATGGTAGGTAATCCGGTTTGATTCCAGTAATTAGCAATTGTCTTTTTAGATAGGCAACATAGGAGTGACCAAGGATTGTAGATGTCGCTACCGTCTTCGGCGAATCTATAACCGTCATAATTTTTCTTCAGTTCATGTATTGCTTCCTCAAAAGAGAGATCTCTGTTTTCAGCAAATGTCTCAACACCAATTCGGAGGTCATTAAAAAGTTCCTGTTCAGTAATTCCACAGATGTCGGCAAATTCGTTGTCAAAGGTTATATCGTTAAGGTTGTTCAAGTCGGAAAAGATGCTTAACTTGCTGAATCTACTGACTCCTGTGAGAAAAACAAGCCGGATATGTTCAGTACTGCTTTTGAAGTTGGAATATAGGGTTGATAGTCTGGATCGATAGTGCTCATACAACTCCTCGTTGTCAAGGTTTGAGACAAGAGGTTTATCGTATTCATCAACGAGTATCACTACCGGTAGGCCGGTCTTTTCATGGGCAGCCTTTATCACGTTGCGGAATCTTGACGATAGATTGTCAGTTTTTAAGGTAACACCGTATTGTATATCCCATTCATTAAAAAGATTGTTAAGGACTGATTCGAGCTTTCCGGGTTGGTCATATCTTTCCACGTTGAGATCTATACGAAGAACTGCATATCGATGCCAATCCCAGTTTAATGATTCGATGGATAACCCGTGGAACAGATTACGGTCACCTTCAAAAAAGTAGCGTAATGTAGATAGAAAAAGGCTTTTGCCAAAACGACGTGGACGAGCAAGGAAATAATACTTACTGCCTGGAGAAACTAATTTTTTGATGTAGGAAGTCTTATCGACATATAGACATCCTGTTTCACGCAGGAACTTGAAATCTTGCTCGCCGATAGGATAGATTAAGGAATCAACCATAACTGACTGGGTTTAATTGAGAAGTTCTTGACGACAGCAAAGTTACTTATAATAATTCTGAATTACAAGTTTTCACTTGGACGAGAGGCTACTTCTTGATAATGCAGTGTGCAGGTTAAATAATGTAATTTTTACTACTAAACGAGGGGTAAAACATGGACTCCACGGCAGATACAAAGGCACAGCTAAAGGTAGTCCAGACGCTCATTTGCAGTGCCCCGTGATAAAATTGTTCGGGGAAATGATATAACAGTAAGTCCGGAATAATGTGAACTTTCGACAAGTTCACATTATTCCGGACTTAAAGTAGGTGTACGATATAATTATCCGTTAGATTATTCCGGTAGGGTATAGAAATCGATAAGTTTTCTTAGGGCAGCCTCACAGACTGGGCAGAAAGTTGGGTGATAGTTGTCACGCATACGGCATGTCTCAACAGGGCGGTATACACCTTTCTTCTGGTATCCTCCTCCTTCGTAAACTCCAACTACTTGCTTGTCACCTTTTTTTGCAGTCCCTTTTTGTTTCATTCTGGCTTCTCTGTCGCCTCCCTGATCAGCCCAAGGGGTAGGAATGGGAGTTCCCGGAGCAATCATATCTTTCCATTTTGAATCGAAGTCAACAAGGGTAGTGATATTTGGCTCCCAAGGTTCTATATCAAGTGGATAAGTAGAATTTTCTTCATTATCATAAAAATATTCATCGGCGAGTCCTCCGAAACTATGCCCGAATTCATGTACTGTTACGGGAAGTGTCAGTTTGTTGCGAGATGCTGCTATATGATAGGAATTATAAATACCGCCACCGCCGTATTCATCAGTGTTTACAAGAATCATAATGTGTTCATAGGGGATTCCGCTGAGTGCATCATGTAGTTTCTTGACATTAGGAGTAGTCAGATAACGTGATGAATAGAATGTGCTGAAATGTGAGCCGAATGCGGTATCTTTCCATTGTTTTTTCAAAGGTACGCTTACGCCGCTTTCACGCGAAGGAACCATTACCGCTACTATATTAAACCTGTCTTTGTTTGATGCATATGGTTCGTATGAGAGGAGTTCGTCGGCGAATATGGTGGCATGGTTGATGAAAGAATCCATCTCTTCCTGAGTGTAGCCTTCAGCAAGCATAGCAATATCTATTGCATTTTTCGGATCTCCGCCTTTATGAATATATTTGTGAGGATAGGGGTTATGTCCTTTAATCGCAACAAGTTCATCGTTAGGGCGATATCGGTGGGTCAACCGTGCCATCTCTTGCTGACGGTTATCGCGAAGCACCACAGTAATGTCAGCCTCTTTCTTGGGTAATGGCACCTGAAATGAATTTTCAAATGAATTGTTCACCTGCTCTGCTTCCGGTGTATGTATCCATTCCTGAAAAAGGGAAGAGAATGAATTGCTGTAAAGAGTGTCTTTAGTAACCGCATCTATTACCATTATTGTACCGTTTCCCAAATAGGGTACCTCTTTAAGCCGGCTCCTCCTGCCATACCATCCTGCAGACTTTGATTGTCCATCGAGCAAGACATTGATACCTGAAGGTCCACCACCGAATATATAGTCTACACGTAGTGTGCTGTCAGCAAAATTCTTACAAAAGCCACTGCAGTTTCCTGAGTGTTGGTGAGATTCATGCGTTTGTTCAGTTATGCCACCGGAATTTATCTCTTCGGCTGAGCCGGTGGTCGAGATAAGAAATCCGGAAGCCATAAGAAGGCTTAGAGTTAATTTTTTCATGATTATAAAGGTTTGTATTATTTCTTGTCAGATGTTTTATCGCTCAATATTGCATTGATTTCATCTTTCATTATGTGGAATGCCGGATGAACCATATCCCCGTGATTATAACCGTCTAATTTATAAATATGAACATAAGGGTTTCCCGTCAGTTTCATCATGCGCCACATATATAGATTCTCTTCATATCTACCGTAAAGTTCGGTTTCAGCATCACCCGTTATGATGATGTATGGGGGTGAATTTTTACGCACATGGAAAAGTGGGGCATTACTATCTACATATGGTGTCAGTTCACCGATATTTTTCTTCTTCCTATCTGAAAAATGAGTAATGACCTGTCCGCTGAAAGGTATCAGTCCTTTTATGGAATCTGAATCAAAACCGTATTTATCGAGCCACTTTTTATCGAGTCCGATCATACTTGTAAGAAAACCTCCCGCTGAATGACCTGAAACGAATATTTGTGACGGGTCTCCTCCATATTGTGATATATTTTCAACAGTCCACGCCACTGATTCCGCTGCATCATCGATACATTCCTCTACCCCTACATTCGGTATGAGCCTATAATTGGGAGCAACCACCACGAACCCTTGTTCCATCAGTTCCTCCGGCAGATACTTCTCTCCTCCGGTAAGTCCGCCACCATGAAACCAGATAATTACCGGAAGCCCTGTTTTCGAATTGCTGTGGTGGATGTCGAGTTTAAGCCTCTCTTTCGAATAATTATCCGTTTTTTGAGAATATGGTATGTCGGATACAGATGTGTAATCCTCTTTTGCCATTACAGAAGGCATGAAGAAAAGGATTGTAAGAAGAAATGTCAGTAGTCTCATAAGAACAGATTCAGTAATTATTATTATTTACGTATCCGCAATACCGGGGCAACCGATTTACGGGCATCTTCGGGAAGCTTCACTTTCAATCCCTCAGCATCACGTGTGAATTTCACTTTGCCGTATCCGAGCAATTCAACGTTGCCAATTTTTTTCTTATGATACTCCGAACCCTCAGCAAGTGATTTTACAACAATCTCACCACTTTCGGGCCATGCAAGTGTTATGGCATATAAATGTTGAGGAGTCTGCGTGAAGCGTATTTCTTCAGATCCGGCATTTGTATATGAACCTTCGTTAAAACCTTGTGCATTCAGCTTTATGTCTGAATCAGCTATCGGTCCCTCCCCGAAGATATGCCAGGGGCGCGTTGAATAGATAGCTTCACTATTAACTGCCATCCAATCCCCTATACCGTTGATTATTTCCTCCTCTTTTTCATCGAATGTACCGTCGGCACGCAGAGGTATGCTAAGGAGAAGATTGCCGTTCTTGCTAACAACGTCAGCCAGCATCTTTACTACTTGTGCAGCTGATTTATACCAGTTGTTTTTATATATCTCGTCATTATAGTGCCATCCTCCGATACATGTGCAGGTTTGCCATGGAGTGGGGTATATTTGATTCGGTGCACCACGTTCCACATCCCATACGAGAGCTTCCTTCTGAGTATCATTGAGAATTTTACCAAACATTACGGCTGAAAAATCCTTATCTCCTTTGTTGGCGAGATTGTGGTTATAGAAGTGGGTTGCTATCTTAAGTCCTGCATCACTTATAGGATAAAATGGCACACCTGTAACATCGAAATACAGCAAATCGGGGTTATAACGGTTAATCACATCCAGTGTGCGGTCATAGAAATTGGAACAGTATTCCACGGATGGTACGGCTACGCCTTCTCCCCATGCCCATTGGCGATGGATCATGTTGTCAGCCCATGTGCCATAGCTGTCCGGATGATCCTGCGCATAAAGTTTCTGTGGGTCGAGACCTTCCCACCATTTCCCTTTACCATCCTCTTTGGTAAGACGTCCGTCATAAGGGATTCCCGCTTTGTCACCCTTACGGTCATACCTGCGTGAGGGTTCATACCAGCTCCAAGCATGGTCGGCATGAAGACTGACTCCAAAAGGCATGTCATGTTTCTTACATGCTTCCGCCCATCCGGCAAGTATGTCTTTCCGAGGTCCGATATTTTGAGAGTTCCATTCTTGATATTGGCTATCCCAAAGATCATAATTGTCATGATGATTGCCAAGGGCAAAGAAGTATCTTGCACCAATTTTTTTATAGAGTCCCACGAGATAATCCGGATCCCAGTTTTCTGCCTTAAATAAAGGGAGCACATCCTTAAATCCGAATTCTGATGGATGTCCGTAATTATTCACATGGTGCTTATACTCGTTTGAGTCTTCTATATAGAGTGAACGAGCCATCCAGTCACCACTGCCTTCCACGCATTGGGGTCCCCAATGTGCCCAGATTCCAAATTTAGCATCACGAAACCATTCAGGCACTTCATATTGGGATAGGGATTCCCATGTCGGTGCATATTTGCCTGTCATCATTGGCTCATTCTGTTCTGTTACAACTACTTGATAATCTTGTGCCATTGCCGGAGACAATGTGGCGAGACTTGCGAATAAAAAAATAAGTTTGAGCTTCATTTCAATGAGGTCAGTTGTAAAATTGATTAATTTTATATGCAAAGATATAAATATAATTTTGTAAATAACATCATAATAATGACAAAAATATGGTCTTTCTGATTCTTTAACCCCGTGTTCTTGATATTTTTAGTCTCTTAAGAATAGAATTTTGCAGAATGAGTATTTTTTCTTACTTTTGTAGATATATCATGAAAACCAAACGATATGGATTTAAAAATCAGCCCCATTATTTTAGGAATCGCTTTCCTTTCGCTTAGTGCGCCTGGAAATGCTTCGGTGCCGGCTGCTTCAGAAGTAGCATTGAAGGGATATTATTTCGGAGATATGGCAGCTCCCGGCGGATGGGAATGGCAATGTCCGGATTCCCTTGCGTATAACAAGGAACTGCCCCGTGCTACATTTGAACGGTTTGCAGATGTGGAAAGTGCCAGGAAAGTACTCCCTGAAAATAGTAAGTATTGGATGAGTCTTGACGGCGATTGGAAATTCAGTTGGGTAAAGACTCCGTCTGAACGTCCGGTAAACTTCTACGAACCCTCTTATGATGTTTCAAATTGGGATAATATTACGGTACCCTCAAATTGGAACATTGTAGGATTACTGAAGGATGGTTCTCAGCGTTATGGCAAACCCATATACGTAAATCAAAAAGTGATATTCCAACATAAGGTTGCTCCTGATGACTGGCGTGGAGGCGTGATGCGTACTCCTCCGGAGACCTGGACCACTTACGAAGACCGTAATGAGGTGGGTTCTTACAGGCGCACTTTTGAGATTCCGGCTTCATGGGATGGTCGGGAAGTATATATTGACTTTAGTGGTGTTGACTCATTTTTCTATCTATGGATCAATGGCAAGTATGTGGGATTTAGCAAGAATTCACGAAATGCTGCACGATTTGATATCACACCTTACCTTGTAAAAGGAGAAAATGTAGTGGCAGTGGAGGTGTACCGCAACAGTGACGGTTCCTTCCTTGAATCACAAGATATGTTCCGCCTTCCGGGTATATTCCGTTCAGTATCCCTTTATTCTACATCTCCCGTTCAGATCAGAGATTTGGTGATCACTCCCGATGTTAATGGAAATTTGTCTGCAGGTGAACTGAAAATTACTGCATCTCTACGCAATCTGTCGGTTAACCCGGAGAAAGGGTGCACAATGAATTATACACTCTTCGCCAATCCTCTCTATAGCGATGAAACTAAAGAAGTGGCAGATGGCAACATAACCTCATCTTCTTTCACATTGCCGGTTGCAGGAGAGGAAGAAGTGACAACTGTATTGAAGCTCAACAATCCGAAATTGTGGAGCTCGGAAGAACCTTGGAGATATACGCTTGTTGCCCAATTAAAAAATGCCACAGGAGACGTATTGGAGACTGTGTCTACCTATACGGGTTTCCGAAAAGTGGAAATAAAAGACACACCTGCATCCGAAGATGAATTTGGATTGGCAGGACGGTATTTTTACGTTAACGGCAAGCCATTGAAACTAAAGGGGGTTAACCGTCACGAAACAAATCCTGCAACAGGACATGCTGTCAGCCGGGCTGACATGGAAAGAGACGTAATGATGATGAAGCGTGCCAATATAAATCATGTCAGAAACTGCCATTATCCCGATGATCCATATTGGTATTATCTTTGCGATAAATATGGCATCTATCTTATGGATGAAGCCAATGTAGAATCGCATGAATACTATTACGGGAAAGCTTCCCTGTCGCATGTTCCCGAATTTGAGGCAGCGCATGTGGCAAGAAATATGGAGATGGTACATTCCACTGTCAACAGTCCCTCTATAGTGATATGGTCTCTCGGAAATGAGGCCGGTCCCGGAAAGAATTTTGAGGCAGCCTATAGTGCAATCAAGGCTTTTGACCAATCACGCCCCGTGCAATATGAGCGGAATAATTGGATCACAGACATGGGCTCAAATCAATATCCTTCGATAAGATGGGTGCGTAATGCTGTCAAAGGTGAGGATCCGGAAGTTAAATATCCATTCCATATCAATGAATATGCCCATTCAATGGGTAATGCCGTGGGAAATCTTGTAGATTATTGGGATGCCATGGAGAGCACCAATTTCTTTATGGGCGGTGCAATATGGGACTGGATTGATCAGTCTATGTATAATTACGATCCGGCAACCGGAGAGAAGTATCTCGCATTTGGCGGTGACTTTGGCGATTTTCCGACCGACGGCCAATTCGTTATGAATGGTATTATGTTCGGAGACATGACTCCCAAACCTCAATATTATGAAGTGAAGAAAGTCTATCAGAATGTGGGCGTATCTCCCGCAAACATGGAAGAGGGCAAGGTTGAGATATTCAATAAGCAGTACTTCACTCCTCTAAAGGATTATGACCTTGGTTGGACATTGTTGCGCGACGGAGTGAAAGTAGAGGAAGGAAACATTGTGCTTGGAGAAATTTCACCGCGTTCAAAAGAGACAGTTGTCATTCCTTACGATTTCAAGAATCTGGATCCTGATGGAGAATATTATGTAAATCTGGAATTCCGTCTTGCTTCCGACACTCCTTGGGCAGAAGCTGGATATGTTCAGATGGCTGAACAATTGCCGGTTAAAGAAATGGTAGCTGAAGAATATGTGGCAGTTCCCATAGCCGGAAAACTGAAAGATGCCAAAGATGAGATGGAAGTGATTGTTGGCAATAATTATACCATTGTATTCAATTTGACCAAAGGTACGCTCGAACAGCTGCAATATGACGGTAAGGATATGATTGTGGCAGGCAAGGGTCCCGAACTGGATGCCTTCAGAGCATATCTCAATAATGATGCCTGGATATCTGACGAATGGTTTGCAAACGGGCTTTACAATCTCAAGCATAAAGTGGTATCCAGCAAGACCGGAAAAGATAAAAAGGGTAATAAGGTTATCAGCTTCGAAATCGAATCTCAGGCACCACGAGGCGGTAAAATGATCGGAGGTAATGGTAATGGCAAGGGCACCTATTCAATAGATGAAAGTGGCTCAGCAGACTTTGGTCCGGATAGCCTTAAATTCACTACTGTCCAGACATGGACTGTTTATCCCGACGGTAGTCTCGGATTGGATGCCGACATTACATCTAACCGTCCTGAATTGATTCTTCCAAGACTCGGTTTCGTTATGGAAGTTCCCGAAGAACTGGTTGATTTCACATATTATGGAAGAGGCCCGGAGGAAAACTATAATGACAGGAAGACCGGTCAATTTGTAGGTCAATATTCTGCTAAGGTAAAAGATATGATGACTCCCTATACACGTCCTCAAAGCAATGGAAATAGGGAAGAGGTACGTTGGGCTACCCTTACCTCAGAAAATGAAGGACTTCGCATCGATGCTCCCGGAAAGATGTCAGTAACCGCTATACCTTATAGCGAAATGGAATTATTTGGTACTGACCATAATTATAAACTACCGGAAAGCAATCGCACTGTATTGCATCTCGACTTAGGAGTTACAGGTCTTGGCGGAGCAAGCTGCGGACAAGGTGGGCCTTTAGCTCCGGATCGAGTTTTGGGTGATTCACACAAATTCCGCGTTGTATTCAGTCCTGCCGGAAAGAAATAAGATACAATAACTAAATAAATAGAACGCTGCCTGAAGACATCCGGGCAGCGTTCTATTTTATAAATTATTATAGCAGAAACAAACCTAACATAGGTAATCTCCCGCTAAGAGGAGATTGCATTATTCCTCTTCTTTCATATTATGGAAAACGTTCTGTACGTCTTCATCATCTTCAAATTTTTCAAGAAGTTTCTCGATAGCCTCACGCTGTTCGGGAGTAACCTCTTTGTAGTCGGTCGGGATACGTTCAAACTCTGCTGATACGATTTCAAGACCTTTCTCTTCAAGATATTTCTGAAGGTTAGAGAACTGGTCAAATGCACCATAAATCAGCCATTCCTCATCTTCTGCTTCCAATTCAGCTTCAAAGTCCATAAGTTCAAGCTCGAAATCCTCAAGAGAAGTTGCCTCGTCAGGTTTTACATGGAACACGCTTTTGTGGTCAAAGAGGAATGAAAGGGATCCCTGAGTTCCGAGAGAACCGCCATGTTTGTTGAAATATGAACGTACGTTGGCAACTGTACGCTGATTGTTGTCGGTAGCAGTTTCTACAACGATTGCGATTCCGTGAGGGCCATATCCCTCGTAAACGATTTCCTTATAGTCGCCGGCATCTTTGTCAGTAGCTTTCTTGATAGCTCTTTCCACAGTGTCCTTTGGCATGTTGGCAGCCTTAGCATTTTGCATGAGGACACGTAGGCGTGGATTCATGTCGGGATCAGGTCCGGCAGCCTTTGCTGCAATTGTTATTTCCTTACCGATTCGTGTGAACGTGCGGCTCATATTGCCCCAACGTTTCAGTTTTCTTGCTTTGCGATATTCAAATGCTCTTCCCATGATT
>CAZXHO010000016.1:0-16743 GCA_964640365.1 uncultured Sangeribacter sp.
GGATCCTTTTTTAACATTATATCCTTCTGAAAAAGGAAAGTGAGCAAGCGATCATATAATGGATCGCGTGCTCACTTTCTTTATCTGTATTAAGATTAGGCAAATTTATGTCTATATGCAGAAGGTGAATATCCGGTGTGGTGTTTGAAATATTTACCAAAGAAAGACTGATTCGGAAAATTCAAAACCACTGCTATTTCCTGTATTGTCATATCTGTAGTCTTCAATAATACTTTTGCCTCAAGTATTACGTAGTTTTCTATCCAGTCGCCGGCAGTACGACCTGATAGTTCTTTAACTACAGAAGATAGATGTTTAGGGGTGATAAATAGCTTATGGGCATAATATGCCACTTGCCGTTCCGACCTGAAATCTTCGCTGACCGCTAATATGAATTTTGCCATTATTTCCTCTTTTCTGGATTTTGGCGTGTCAGATTTAGAAGAATTCCTGCAATTGATGTCCATCATCTCGTAGAGGGCAGCCTGAAGGAGACAATGCAGCTTCTGTTTAAGGAACGGCGTACGTTGTCCTCTTAATTTTTTCCTTATAATTTGAAGATGGGTTGTAATTTCTTCCGCTTCCTCCTCTGTGAGGTGCGTCACCGGTTCGGTTCTGTGATGCATGAGCAGAGGGAGAAGGTCCGTGAGTTTAGGAAGAACATCCTGTACTATGTATTTAGAACAGGCTATTACGGAACATTTGAAATCATCTGAATATTCTGATAGGTATATATAGTTTTTTGGCTGAATTACTATCATAGAATTTACATTCAGCTCATATTCTCTCAAATCTATACCTATTTTTCCATGTCCTCCCGTACAAAGAGCTATTACCAATGCATCCATTCTGAGAGGATACACATCGGTTGAGCCTAAATCTATGCCATGATCAAACACAACGATATCTTCATCGAAGTTATCGGCATTCACATTCTTCACCATTTGGTGTAGAGTGATTAATTCTGAATTTGAAGAATTAGTGTTAATCATAGAGTGATTATTTAGATAAGTTTCGTTTCACGGCTCTTCCTATGAAAGAAACATGGTTGAAGATTGTAGGAACGAAGCCGTAGTAAGTTTTCATTATCGAAAATCTTTCAGCAAGAGATTTTAATTTGTTTTTATCCGTAAGTCCATCATTAAGATAATCGATCCCTACCATTTTTAAGTTTATACAGTTGCCCGGCTTTGAGCGCAAAATGCACCGTAAAGTCCATTCGTAATCTGCTGAAAATTTATAAGAAGTGTCGTAGAAAGGAGCAATGTCTCGGCGAGCCATAAATGCCTGATGACATATCAGCATACCGGATTTGAATGAACTGAAGGTAAGCACATTCGGAACGGATAGATGACGTGGCCCCAGCACTTTACGTGTCTTATCTACAATAACTGTATCGGAATATATAATATCCGGATCTTTTTTTGCCGCCTCCGCATAATTTGCAAGCACATCATTGGAATGGAATGCATCTCCGGCATTGAGGAAAATCACATATTTTCCTTTTGCCATTTTCAGCCCCTTGTTCATAGCATCATACAGTCCGTTATCTGGTTCACTAAGTATCCTAAGATTAGGGCTACTCATCTTTCTTGCAATTTCCAAAGTATTGTCTGAAGAGGCCCCGTCAATTATTAAGTGTTCGAAATCATTGCATGTCTGTTCAGCTACGGATTTCATGGTAGGAGCCAGATTTGGGGCAGCGTTGTAAGTAATGGTTATGATAGAAATAAGGGGTTGATTATGCATATTAAAGAAGATCCTATTAGTAGGTGGTATGCAAAAATAATAAAAAAAGAGTAAAATAGGATATATTTATATATTTTTAGTACATTCTCATCTCAATGAGAGGAAAAATAGATTAATAAAGTTGTGTAAAAGTGAATCTCGCAATTTGAATTGATTTAAAATTAGGGCGAATAGTTGAAAATTTGTTGCGTGAATCATAAGGAAATTTTAAATTTGCACTCAATAAACTCAATAACTAAAAACTAAAACTCAGTAATTATGGCTTACGTAATTGGCGAAAACTGTATTGCTTGTGGCACTTGCATGTCAGTATGCCCTGTAGACGCAATTTCCGAAGGTGATATCTATAAAATCGATCCCGATACCTGCATCAGCTGTGGCAGTTGTGCTCAGGTTTGTCCTAACGACGCAATCAGCGAGGGCTAATCTCCATCGGATAAAGAAAATCAGGCCGCTTCAGTTTCTGGGGCGGCTATTTTTATATACTCGCCCTAATAATGGAATAGCCCATAGATAAAATTAAAGAGTAATTTATTGGGAAAGAAAAATATTTGTAGTCACTGTTACTTAAAATGACTCTCTTTTTTATTAATTTTGTAAATTCTGACTTTTGGCACAACCATAGGAGGTTGGCAAAGGTTATGAATTTATGGTCTTAATAAAAATAAGACAACGCATTGTCATTATATTTTCAAAAAGAATATCAATAATTATGGATAGAGTAAAGGTCAAGATAATCAACAAGAGTCATCATCCACTTCCTTCATACGGCACGTTCGAAGCTGCCGGAATGGATGTAAGGGCATATCTCCCGGCCGGACCGGTGACCCTTAAAAGCGGGCAGCGTGCACTTATTCCAACCGGACTGTATATTCAGCTGCCGCAGGGATATGAGTGTCAGATACGTCCGCGCTCGGGGCTGGCTTTGAATTACGGTCTTTCGATTGCAAATACTCCCGGAACTGTGGATGCCGACTACCGAGGTGAGATAGGCATAATTCTCATTAACCTTGGAGAAAATGATTATGAGGTTAAGGATGGCGAAAGAATATGCCAGATGGTGATAAAACAATATTCTCATGTTGATTGGGAAGAAGTAAAAGAACTTGACCATACCAAACGTGAAGACGGTGCGTTCGGACACACCGGCACCAATTGAAAGAACCTTAGCCCTTGCTCGGCAGTCTTGTTATCAGAATACATACGTTACCCTGAAAATTTTGCGGGGGAATAAAATAAATTAACTTTTTTCCATTGAAAAAGAATTCAGTAATACTATTGATACTGTGTGCAACAGTGGCATCTCTCACCGCATGGGGAACAGCAAAAGAGAGCGAACTGAGAAAAAAGGCACGCTATTACTACCTGGAAGGCGCCCGTCGACAGGCTGAAGATAACCATGTGGCAGCTTATGAATATTATAAGAAAGCATTTCTTACCGACCCTTCATATGAGGAGGCGGCAAGTGCCTACGGAATGAACCGGCTCTTGGTGAAGTCAGACACCTTGCAGAGCAATACGGAGCTTCTGCGTTCACTCGAATATATGAGGCAGTTTGTAGATGCCTATCCTGCCGATCTAAACGAAAGTCATTCATATGCATATGTAGCGTCAAGACTTGACACCGTCAGTGAAGCGATAAGGATTTATGAAAGATTGGATTCCCTTTATCCGGCTGAAGACGGAATTTTGATTCAGCTTGCTGATGCATATTTTGCCGCACATGAACAACAAAAGGCAATCAATACGCTTACAAAATACGAGGAAAGACAGGGGATGTCGCCACAGATCGCACTGAAGAAAATGGGCTTTTTGCTTGTGGCTGGCGACACATTAGGTGCTGTTGACGAGGCTTCGGCACTGATCGCCTCAAACCCGTCTGAACCTACATTCAGAATTCTTAAGGGCAATCTTTATGAAGTGATTGGCGATAACGACTCCACACTGAAATATTTCAATCAGGCCGAAGTCTTGAGTCCGGATAATGGAGCTGCTAAAATGGCTCTCGCTAATTTCTACAAAAATAATGGCGACAGTGTGGCTTTCGACACCAAGATGTATGAAGCTCTACTTTCAGAAGACTTTATGTTGGAGGAGAAAATTTCCATCCTTGAAGAATACCTTCAGTCATTGCTTAATGATAAGAGCGACACCGGCAGGGGTGACCACCTGTTTTCAGTGTTGAGGGAACAATATCCTCATGAACCGGATGTGCTTGACCTTGCTGCGCGATATAGTGGAGCTAAAGGGGATTACAAGGAGGCTGAAGAACAGATTGAATATGCCATAGACCAAGATCCGACCAATGTTGCCTATTGGGGGCAGTTAATGAGATATCAACTCGCTGACGATAGGGGTAAGGATGCCATGGAAACATATCAACGTGCAAAGGCTCATATTGAAATACCCAATGGGCTTACACTCATGTATGCCTCTGCAGCCACACAAGATAAAAACTTTGAGAAAGCAGAGAAGGCATATGCAGAATTGATTCACGAAGCGGATCCTAATTTGCCGCTCACTGATTCCGTGAATGATCCCAAATTAAGGAACAGTCTCAATTACGAAGGGCTTGTAAGGTTATGCACGCTTTATACGTCACTCGGCGACATGTATTATGCTGCCGGAGATCTCGACAAAACCTTCGGGGCTTATGATAATGCATTATACTTTTATGATTCCTATCCCCTTACTCTTAATAACTATGCGTATTTTCTTACAGAGAAGGATGGAGACCTTGATCGTGCGCTTGAAATGAGTCGCAAATCGATTGATCAGGATCCTGAAAATCCAACTTATCTTGACACATATGCTTGGATTTTATTCAAAAAGAAAGAATATAAAGAGGCGCTTGACACCCAAAGACAAGCTGTAGAACTTGCGGAACAGGATGGTGAAGTGGCAGCTGAATATTATCATCACCTCGGTGATATACTTTTCATGAATCATTTGCCTGACGAAGCATTGGAGTATTGGAAAAAAGCTTTGGAACTGGAATCTGATAATGAACTGCTGAAGAAGAAAGTTTCACATAAAACGTTTTTCTTCGAATAAAAAGCCTAAGTCGAAGAAAGAAACATAACAAATAGAAAATGTCAAACTTCAAGATAATATTTCTGTTAATAGCAGCTTTGTGGAGCTCCAATCTCTTATCGCAAGAGCCTGTTGACAGTATAAAAAGACAGGAAATAGTTGATTCCATAACACTAAATATAGGGGATTGGGAGAAGGTATCTTTGTCGGGCAGGCTTAAGATGGACGGATTGCCTTTAAGCCCATCGGTGAAAATCTTCATGGAGAAAGACAGTTCAATCATGATCTCATTGCGTGCTCCCTTCATGGGAGAGGTGGGAAGAGCCGAATTCAGTGGCGATTCAATCCTCGTGGTGAATAAGATGAAAAAAACTTATGTTAAAGAATCTCTGTCTTCGCTTCTTTCCGGATACCCTCTTACTATCGGAGATGTTCAAAATATAATTCTCGGCAATGTGGTGATAGCCGGAGCAGGTATGCTATCTCCCGAAACCGCAGGATGTGTGGATCTGTTCGAAACCGGTGAGGGAACAACCACAATACTTCCGGTTCCCAATATGGAAATGGAGCAATTTAGATATGGATACCTGTTGGATAATCTATATCGTACAGCCACTCTCATTATAATCCCTCTCACAAAGGAAGAGACTATGGTTACCCTTAACTATTCTTATACAGGGAAGGGTTATGACTTGGCAGTGATTTACGAATCGCCCCGCATATCAAAGACAGGAATCCTTCAGCTGGAAAATCCCGAGTGGGGAGGAAACGCAATGGATCCTATAAAACTTAACCGATATACAAGGATGTATTTCACAGAGTTTCTGAAATCGTTCTGACCAATCTAACGCCTGCTGGAGATATGGTATTACCTTTTTCGGAAATATGCTGTTTAATCTTTCTGTTTGAAATATATATACTCCAAGGCATTTTGAAAAAATATGTTTGCTAAATTTCTACATCTGTATAAGTCAAAAATATATTTAATTGCGGTTTGGGGTGTGCTGATACTTTCATCTCCGGCTATAAATCTTTATGCCTCGGAGGTGTCACAACAGAAAACAACCGTGAAGGGTAAAAAGCAGACAACAGGCACAAAAAATCAGTCGACAGGTAAAACGGGAACAAAAAGGAGCACTGCGAATAAAACCACCTCTTCCAAGGGCACAGCAAATAAGGCGGCTGCCAACAAAACATCCCCTAAGACCAAACCGGCTGCCACTAAGTCTGCTGGTCCGGCAACCAGACGCAAGACGGGGACAGCTCAGTCTTCATCGCGTAACACAGTGAAGAATGAAACTTCTGCTGATGTAAAAAAACGTCAGGAAGCTACTCAAAAAGAGATTAAGCTTACTGAACAACAGATTAAAGAGAATGAGAAATCGATTAAGAAAGGTCTGAATGAGATTGGCAAACTTGAAGGCGATATTGCAGTTTCCAAGAAGAAAATAGAGGAAACTTCAGGTAAAATAAATTCACTGTCCACCCAGATTACTTCACTCGAAGGGGGAATTGTCAAGAACGAATCGGAATTGAAAAAACTACGCGACGAGTATCTCAATGCCGTGAAAAAAATGAGGGTTGCAAGGAAAAACAAATCTGAACTTGCCTTCATTTTTGCGTCGGATAATTTTCACCAGGCATTACGCAGAATGCGTTATCTCAAGCAATTCTCTGCGTGGAAAGATCGTCAAAGTGAGGAGATAGGCTCCAAAACAGCTGAACTCAAGCACCAAAGGGATCAGCTTGCTTCTGCCAAGGCTGAGCAAGATAAAGCGTTGAAACTTCAACAATCGGAACAGGCCAATCTCCAACAGCAGTATGGGAGACAGGATGCGTTGGTAGCTCAATTACGTGCCAATGGGAAGGCACTTCAGACCCATCTCAGTAAGAAGCAGGCTGAAGCAAATGAACTTCGTAACAGGATTTCTGCTCTTATCGCTGCGGAAGAGAAGGCTCGTCAAGAAGCGGCTAAAAAAGCAGAACAGGAGCGACTTGCCAAGGAGCAAGCTCGTAAAGCTGCGGAAGAGAAAGCAAGAAATGAGCAGCAGCTGGCTCAAAATGAATCCGGCGGGAAAGGAAAGACTTCTGAGAATGCCGGGGGTAAAACAGATAAGAAGAAGAGTGCCAAAGAGGAAACATCGCGAAAGAAAGATTCTGCCTCCGCAACCAAGGGAAAGGAAACTAATAAAAAAGAAGATAGTAAAAATTATGCCGATGCAAGGAAGCGTACTCCTCGTTCTGAGAGTGGGTCGCAAAATTCTTCTTCAAAGGCAACAGCCGGCAATACGGAGAGCGTAAAGGGTAATTTCCTATCGATGAAAGGAAGTCTTCCACGTCCTGTTTCCGGGCACTTTAAGGTTACCTCAAACTTTGGACGTCAGGCTCTTCCTGATTTGCCTGATGTGGTCTATGATAATCCGGGTATTGATGCTGAGGTTAGTTCCGGAGCATCCGCCTTGGCTGTTTATAACGGAAAGGTTTCAGGCGTATACATGATTCCCGGTTACAATACGGTGGTTATTGTAAACCATGGCAATTATTATACCGTCTACGGCAATATTTCTAATCCCTCTGTCAAAGTGGGAGATTCAGTGAATGTAGGACAGGCACTTGGTAAACTGGCTCCTGATGAAGATGACACAAGCCATAGTTCGATACATTTTGAAGTGTGGAGAAACAGGGAGAAGCTGAACCCTATGGAATGGCTAAGGTGATTTAGATTGCCTTGATATTTTCGGAATGTTCGTTTTTGAGAAGCTTCTTTATCAGGATTAAGCTTCCACCCGTTCCGCACAGCGTAAATGCACTCATTAGTACATACGAAAGAATTGATTCCGTTAGGAATGATGCAGAGAATGTAGCCAAAGTAATAACAAAAGCATAAATCAATATCCAACCGCTGTCTCTAACGAATGAAAAAGAGTAGAGATGGCGGTTGACCACATAATAAAGGATGAGGCACAACAAGTTATCTGCTACAAGTGCATACCCGAGTCCATTTATGCCGAACCAATGAAAAAGTAGGCAGCTCAGAAAAAGAGTCAGTAAATTGCATCCCACCCCTTCCATCCAGAAAAATAGGCGTCGGTTTCCTTTAGCAAATGATATATAACCAAGTGGAACCATCATTGCCCTTACCATGATTCCTAATCCCATCCATCTCATTAATTCGGTGACAGGAAGAAACTCGGGAGATAAAAGAACCCTGATGGCAAGTGGAGAGGTGAGGATTAGTAGTGCAGCGGCGGGAGCCGCAATGAGACCGGTAACACAGATTTGCCGGTTTACAATCTGATTCATCCTGTTATTATCGGAAGCCGCTTTTGAAAGGCGTGGAAAGTAGTCCATAGCCATAACAGCGAAAATTATACCTGAATATTGTGCTGTTATAGAGGCGGCGGCTTGATAGTAGCCCACAATGTCGGTAGAGGCAGAGGAACGTACATAAACGTTGATTAGATATTGGACAAGGGAATAAATCAAGTCGTTAGACATAAGAATAATCCCTGTTATGACAAGGCTTTTGATTAAAAAGCGATTTTCAACGCTTATTAGTGTTTTAAAAAACGGAGTTGATGAGGCGTGCAAAGTCTTTTTCAACACTACGGAATAGAAAATATACATTACAACGGCAGTAATAATCATAGCCGGTACTATTCCTTTTGTGCCGAATATATAATATAATGGCACACCTGCCGACAGTCCTGCAAGTGCCCCTACAAGTGAGGCCCGTGATATTTTTTTAACTTCATGTAATCCTTGAAGCACTGACAGTTTCCCGTTATATGCAATAGTAATGCCTACTGAGATACCGAGCAACATAAACTGCCAGTTCATTTCGACATCTCCAAACGTAATAATGCTTAATCTCCTACTGAAAAGGATGCACACCAATGCCCCCAACAGGGCGGTAGCCTTCACGAGACTGCCGGCTATGGTAATTACTTGTTTTTGAGTCTCTTCAGCGTCCGAGCTCCCGGCTATTTCTTTCACAATTGCCAGATTGAGACCCAGCGATGAGAATCTTTGCAACGTCATAGCCGAAGAGTTGAAAAGAGCAGCTATACCCATCCCCGATGGTCCCAGGAGTGCGGCAATAAATTTACCTCTGACAATATTGATTATTGTCTGTAAAACCTGTACACTCCCAAAAAAAGAGATGCCTTTCAGAATGCTGTCATAAGAATTTTCACTCTTTGCTTTCATTGCAGAGGTTGGACCTAAGAGATTCTTTCTTGCCACTTTTTTATGAAGATACTGGCTATGTCTCTTACATTGTTATGTGTTTCTACCAGCTTTCTTCCCTCGACACTCATCTGTGAAAGTTTCTCATGATCGAGGATAAGATTTTTAAGCCTTTCGGGAATATTGTCGTCAAGGGGAGAAAGAGAAAATATCGGCTGACTTTCGGGATTCCCGATCGCTTTATAATACTCAGGCTGAGCACCGGATGCAGCAATTTTACCCATTGCCATTGCCTGAAGGGCATTTGTTGCAGGAGAGTAGCTATATAACTGGTCGAGAACAATATGAGAATTGTTCATCTTGTTCAGGTATTCCCGAAGTGGTAGATTAGTAGCCACTTCTACTTCAACTTCTCCGGGCATCTCTTTTTCGATATCCCTTGCTATTGAGAGAAGACGGTCTGTACCTTTCTGTATCTCCATTCCTTTCTTCATCCCAATGAATAATTTGATAGGCCCGTTAAAATCGAGGGGAGTGTAAGGAAGTTGAGAAAGATCGATAGGAAGATTAGTGAACACGCATCGTTCCCCAAGTATGGGGGAGGCCGCCATATAATATTCCGGCAATACAGCCATCGCACCGTCTATAAATTCATATAGATAGCTGTTCCATCTCAGGTTATGGTCTGAGATCCAGCCGTATGTGTGAAGTGGGTTAGACTCATGGAATTTTGTAAACCGGTCTCCTACTTTAAATTCAGAATATCTGAACATTTTAGCGTCATAGCATGCCTTGACGAAATAATAGTCGTTGCTTGCCAATGTGAGGAAGATAGCTCCGTTCTGTTTGCGCAGCCGGTCGAATACATATTTAATTTTTCCGGGACGCAGATTTAGGAAATTAGGATTAATGAGCTGCACGATGTCATAACCTTGCCATTCGGAAAGGTGATCCATTACTTCAAACAGGTATCTGAATGAACCCCCTATTCCGGGCTGTCTGACAAGTTGCACGTCAGCATAAGTATTCATAAAACCGCCACCGTCTGATACGACAGTTACGTCATGACCTCTTAGCCTTAATTCAGAGGCAAGACATGCGTGTAGGTTAGAGTAATCTCCCAAAAAAAGTATCTTCATATCTGATAAACGGAAAAATAAGTGAAAAATTCATTATATTCGCATAAGTTATAAAAAAGCTTCTGACCTTATGCTAAAGGTAACTGTGATTATTCCCGTATATAACCGGATTGAAACCCTCCAGGGATGCCTTGACAGTGTCTATCTGCAGACATTCCGGAATGTGGAGCTGATTGTTGTTGACAATGGTTCTACTGACGGTTCGTATGAATATGCGCAGGAATGGGCATTGGCACACAGTTCAGAAAAATTTCAGGTGATTGTCATGAAAGAGCCTTGCAGAGGGGTTTGCAGAGCCCGTAACCGGGGATTGGAGGCAGCTACAGGAGATTACTGCATGTTTTTTGATTCAGACGATACGATGCAACCTCAGCTCATAACAAAAGTGGTCGAGACGTATTATACTCACCCGGAAGCTTTAGTGGTGTGCTGGAGATGTGCCATTCATTCTCTTGACGGTAAGTTAAAGCTACCACCGTTCAATTCTGCAAATCCTTGGGAGAGTCATCTAATTCACACCCTCTTACGTACGCATGGTTTTGCAGCGCCTAAATGGGTGTTTCTTTTAGCAGGGGGATGGAATGAATCTCTCGAATGTTGGAATGACCTGGAACTTGGTGTAAGGATTTTAAAAATTTTATCGGAAGAGAAATCAATACATAATACAGCTAAGGATGAAAGGACAGAAGCGGATGGCACAATAAAAGTATATATGGATAATCTTTTGAAAAAGCGGATTGTCGGAATCAATGAGGTGTTGACAGATATTTTTTCACAAAAAGATTCCATAACCGGCACAGCCTTTTCAAACAGAGTGGGAGAATGGGAGAGATCCCTTGAAATGGCAAGGAAACATGTTGAGGCAATCTCTTCCTCCAAAAGGAAGAAACTTATAATGATGATAGAACACCGATATGTTATTCTTGCTGCTACCTATAAAAAAGAAAACAGACCCGATCTGGCATCGGCTCTGTTTAAGAAGACTATAGATGAAGTTAAATCCGGCAGTCTTTGGAAAACCGTTCTCCGTGGAGTGTATTATTATACAGCATCCGGAGGTCGGGGTGCATGGAGAATAGCACGCTTGTTATCTTTTTCTGCGCCTTACGGATTTAGCAGCATTGGTGTTTTCTGTTGATACAGTTTTTGATTTGACAGTAGAGGTCTTAGGAGCTGACCTCTTTTTTGTTGTTGAGCGTTTCTTAGTCTTTGCTGCCGATACCTTTTTCAATGAGGCATTCCCGTTTTCCACAATTGTCCTATCCGGAATACTGTCTGACTCACCGTTGCCAAGGTTAGCTTCCTGAGCCTCTTTCATAGCAAGGTATTCTTCCCGTGTAGGCACCCACAGATGTTTCCCGTATGAACGAAGTCTGTTGTCAATGCTATCCTGAGCATGTTTACGGTCATCTTCATCCAGAAACATCTGAGCCATCGAAAGATTACGCAGATTCTTGAACTTATAGATCTCTCCGTCATACATGCCAAGCGAAAAGAAGTCGTCAATGGTATGGGTGGCGAGATTATTGTCGTCAGAAGTGAAGACGTAGGTAGCAAGAAGGTAAGGACGTAAGTCCTCATATTTTATCCAGAACATAGGATACTTGGTTTCTCCACCGAAGTCAGCATACCTGCCAAGCACAGGGCAGATAGCCATAATCTTTGTCTTCATCCTGTTTGACCTTGTGTCGAATTCCCATTTTTCAAGTATGAAATAGTTCTGTAGCTGGGAAACCGGAACATCGGATTCTTCCACTGTGAAACGAGGATTTTTTTCTGTAGATCCTTTCGCCTCGGTGGCATATATATCGAAGCGCTGAAGCATGTCGCCAACATTGATCTTGTAATTGTCGGTGAATATTTCCCTACCGTCAAGATATTCATATGCAGGGATCTTACCTTCGGTCACAAGACGCAAGATTATTCTGAAAAGATTTTCCTGACCGTTGATAACATCTTCCGGGTAATAAAGGGGAGAGTTAGGTCCTTTGGTCAGGTCGAGGTCTCTGTATATTTCACGCATGTACGTTAAGTCTGCATCATGCGCTTCATTCCCGGAGGTTGTCTGCTTCATACGGTCTGTAAGACCGGTTTCTTTACGCGTATCCTCCTTTTTATCTGAACTTTTACGCACGGCTCCCGCGTTCTCAACCTGAGCTGAAATACTCATGGCTGAGAAGAGGGCTGCTACGGAGAATATTATTTTTTTAATAATCATTATTATGGGGATTACGAAAAGTGAGTGACCATTAATTTAATGACACCTCCATAGGAGAAATGTCGCGTGTCAGTCCGTCGGGACCTTTAGCCTTGACATTGGTAATGAAAAAACTTTTTCCCGGCTTAAGGCGCCTGAATTGTTCTTTCTGCCTTTTGGAGAAATTTGCACCGTCTGACACCTCGGGCATGGCATTGCCCATGGAGTCAAAAAATACGGTTGAAAAAGATACTACGGAGTAGGCTACATCAAGTATTTCATCATCTATGGCAGCCCCCAGAGCTTCAGCTGCAAGAAGAGCTCCTTTTGAAATTTTCTTAGGTGCACCGTTATATCTGACGGGATTTCCCTGATTGTCTTTAAGTGCTATAAAAGGCGAGGGATCAGGTAGTTTTCGGACACGGAAGGTCATTGTGCCAACATTGCGTGAAGATCCTTCAGCAGATACCGATACGGAAATCACCGACTCTTTTCCTATGGCTGCAGGACGAGCAATCCATTTGTCTCCGGTTCTCGACAATGTGCCGTTAGTCATTGTAGCAGTTACGGCATTCATTGGAAATCCGGGAACCGATATGCTGATAGGATTATCGATGCCGGCATAGAGAACGTTCATTAATGTGGGGGAAATGGTTGCCACCGGTTCCATGACAGTGTAAGAAGATTTGAAAGGGTGTCTTTCAAGAGTGCCGTCCCCTTTCATCACTTCAATATATCCTGAATAATCATGGTTGCCAACCGAATTTGCAGATAATTCCAATCTTCCATCGGGGTTTTGCAGTTTCGAGCCATTTATAAAGATAGACGGGCGGCTGGTGGTGTCTACCGCAGCCAATACAATATTTGCAGAGTATTTTCCCCCTCTCATTACAAAATTGGAATTAGGAATCACCCAAGCCTGAAGCTCATTTACACGCACATCTCCGATGTCAACGTTTGTAATTAGATTAGAGAGAGCTTCGCTTTCAGCTTGGCGGATATCATTTTCCAGTTTTGTCAAAAGAGTCACTGCAGCGATGGCAGGCATATTATCAAAATTCTTGGTTTCCCATGAAGAAGGACCCGTGACGGCAGTAGAAAGCATTTCTTCTATTGCTCCACGTTTTGTGCTGTCTGAGATAAGTTCAGCTACAAATCCCCTGTAATCATCTAATTTATTTCGAAGCTTTCTGCCTTCGTTGGTACCGGGACGTAACATGGTGACGGATGCCGCTTCCAGATCATCCTGATTAATTATAGCATCAGCATTACCATCTTTCCCATCTGCCTGTATTGCAATAGCTCTTTTGAGTGAGTCAATTTTCAGACATAGTGCATTCGATTTGTCGGTTAGAGTAGATCCTTTCTCAAACCATATGCCTACCTTCTCCGGATTTTTATCATACAGTTCCTTGAGATATAAAAATTGCACTTCATTTTTTGAAACCATGTTCCTGTTGGTTTTGTCAAGACCTTCATGCACCTGGCTGAAACCGTTGAGGACATCGCTCGATACATTTAGGGCAAGCATGGCCGTGAGGACGATATACATTAGATTTATCATCCTCTGTCTCGGCGACATTCGCGATACATTGTTTCCTGCTGCCATATCTCGGTCAGTTCACTGTTTACTCAGTTTCTTCTTTGGTGTTAAACGGGTTGATACCCCCTGCATTTCCCATGGGATGATGTATGCCAATAGTCATGGCAGTGATCATTTTTTCATATACGGCATTAATCTGTTTCATGTAGCGTGCCATCTTCTCGCTTTCCTCGCAGTAGCGTGCAGATTCTCCGGCAGACTTTTCATACATGTCACGTATATCTTTTAAACCCTTGTTTACCCTGTCAATAGATTCGAGCTGCCCTGAAATGTGTCGCAACTGGAGTTCATAAATTGTATTTAAACCGCTCAGGTTACGGTTCAGGTCAGCCATCTGCTTGGCATAGCCGGATGCACTTTCTGAGATCTCTCCGGAATTATCGGTTATTGCTTTGTAGGAATCAAGTAAAGTTTTACCAAGATCGTTGAGTGCCTTGGTAGTTGCCTGAAGGTTTTCAAGTTGAGCTGTGATGGAAGCAATGTTTTGATTCAGGATAGCAGTATCTGCACCCAAAACGCCTTGTGCAGGAGACTGGGAGTCTGATACACCCGATACCCCCGCTATTCCTGATATCCCCGCTGAACCGGGAGCACCGGCTCCGCCGGATACGTAAGCGGTCTGCTCAAGAAGTAAATTTTTTTTATTCCGGATTATAGCTTCCTTAACAACAACAGAATTATTGGAATTGGCTTCCTCATCTGCAAGCTCGGGGAACACTCTTTCCCATTCATATTCTCTTGGAGGTATATCAAAAGCAGTAAGAATAAACATTAATACTTCAGTACCCATGCCTATGCACAAAAGGAAATTTCCTCCCGGAAGGTGAAGAATTTTGAACAATGCACCCCAAATCACAATGGCAGCACCGAATGAATAAGCGAAATTGAAAAATCTCTGTCCGGCACGACCATGCATATATCGTTGAATGCAATTTGTATATCTTTTGATTTGTGTCATGATTATTTCTTTTTCTTCTGGGTTCCTTTAGCAAAACCGATTTGCGAGCGCACATTGCGGAAGCCTATATACGAGCGTTGTTCGTTTTGATATTCCCACATACGCAGATCGCTCCTGATATTTTTCGCCACATCTTTCCAAGATCCTCCGCGCACAATTTTGCGTTTCATTTTATACGGATCTTCAGGTGCAGCGTCATATCGGTACTCCGGGTTTACATCGGAGGTAAGGTTATCGATGCTTTCTGTAAATGCAGTGGAAGTCCATTCAGAGACGTTACCGGCCATATCATAAAGACCGAAGTCATTGGGTGCGTAAGTACCCACCTGAGAGGTGATTATATGGCCGTCGCGGGTGTAATCTCCATCCATTGGCTTGAAATTTGCATAAAAACAACCTCTCTCGTCATAGGGAAGTGTTTCTTCCCAAGGGTATGGAGTTTCAGAATTACCGGCACGCGCCGCATACTCCCATTCAGCCTCTGTAGGGAGGCGGTAGGGTTCTATGTAAACATTCTCTTTGCCGAGTGAACGTCGAAGATAATCCGTACGCCAGTTTGAAAATGCGTTTGCCTGTTCCCAACTAACTCCCACCACGGGGTAATTGTTATATCCGGCATGAGAGAAATACATTCGGGTATAAGGCTCGTTGTATGCATAGTCGAAGTCGTTTATCCAACAAGTAGTGTCGGGATAAACGTTTACGATATAAGTATTTATAAAATCAAAATCACCGGTAAGGGGACGCGTTATTGTTCTACGGATAATTTCACCGTCTTCAGCAAAATAGGCCGTGTCTTTCGATATAACCGGAATTTCTCTTGGCACCGGCTTGTCAGTATTATATTCCCTTGTACGTGGATCAAGTCTGTTTTTACGCTGAGCCGCTGCCGTATGGTTATAGGTTTCATAGCGGTAGTTGAGCTGTGTAGGATCAAGTTCCCGTTTTCCGGTGATCGGGTTGGTGCGGTACACACTTTCTATAGCCCTTTGTTCGTCTTCATTGGGATTTCTCCATGGGATAGGTTTTGCCCAGTTGATATAAGGTGTGACAGGATCTCCGTTTCGGTCCTCATCAATTTTGTATGATTCATCACCGCCAAAAGCGGGATCAGCAAGCCGTTCGCGGATAATAGAATCTCTTACCCAGAAGACAAACTGTTTGTATTTAGAGTTGGTAATCTCAGTCTCATCCATCCAGAATGCATCAACGGATACACCTTTTGAACCAGCCTTTACATCCGTAAGAGAGTCATCTTTTGATGGACCCATGGCAATTGCACCGCGGTCAACAAGCACCATTCCATAGGGAGTGGGCTCAGTCCATGATGTGCCTCCAACTCCCGTCACCTCGCCTCCGGCAGAATAATTACGAGTTCCGAAACAAGAGATCATAAAGACCGACATTAGAGATGTCGATACCGCACAAATCAGGCCGGGTTGGTGAGAACGGAAATATCTTGGTAAAAAATCGGTCATCTTAATAAACATTACATTAATCGTATAGAACGCTGCCTGTGTTTCTTTTTTCCTGAAAGGTCTAACTTCAAGCTATAGCCCGCTACTATCTCATGGCTACCTGACGATTCGCGGGATATAGGCGAAACGGGACAGTCGTAGGCATACCCTAAGAAAAAGTTCTTATATTCCGCTCCAATCATGAAAGTTACGGCATCTTTCCACCTGTAACCTATTCCGAGGGAGAGAAATTTTTTATATATGGCACGCATTGTCGCTCCGGCTGTCCAGAAGTCGAAATCCGTCGCAGCAATCAATGAGGGTTGCAATATGAATAACGAGTTTTGCAATTCAATATTGCCGTCAGTCTCAAAATATAAGGTTCTCCGTAAACGCGTTTCAAATTGCTCGGAGTCTGT
>CAZXHO010000017.1:0-15840 GCA_964640365.1 uncultured Sangeribacter sp.
TCAGCGGCTACGACAGATACTTCCAGATCGCAAAATGTTTCCGTGATGAAGACCTACGCGCTGACCGCCAGCCGGAATTTACACAGATAGACTGCGAGATGAGTTTCGTGGAGCAGGAAGACGTAATCGACATGTTTGAGGGGCTTGTAAAGCATATCTTCAAATATGTGAAAGGAATTGACTTCGTCGATCCGTTCCCGCGCATGACATGGGCAGATGCCATGAAATATTATGGCAGCGACAAACCGGACATCCGTTTTGGCATGAAATTCGTAGAACTTACAGACCTCGTAAAGGGAAAAGGATTCTCTGTTGTTGATGACGCTGAACTGACTGTAGGTATAGCTGTGCCCGGTTGCGCCGATTATACACGTAAACAGATTGACGGACTTACAGAATTTGTAAAACGTCCTCAGGTTGGAGCCAAAGGACTGATGTGGGTTAAAGTTGAGCCCGACGGCTCGTTCAAGAGCTCAGTTGGCAAATTCTTCTCAGATGAAGATCTGCAGAAATGGGTAGAAAGAATGGAGGCAAAACCCGGTGACCTGTTGCTTGTGATGAGCGGAGAAGCTATGAAAACTCGCAAACAGCTCTGCGAACTCCGTCTTGAAATGGGCAACCGTCTCGGTTTGCGTGATAAGAATGTTTTTGCTCCTCTTTGGGTCATAGACTTCCCGCTGTTCGAATGGGATGACGAGACACAAAGATATTATGCTATGCACCATCCCTTCACCTCTCCAAATCCTGAAGATATCGAAAAACTTCGCACTGATACCGGTAATGTTAGAGCTACTGCATACGATATAATCGTTAACGGTACGGAACTTGGAGGTGGATCTATTAGAATCCATGATGCCGCTTTACAGGATGAAATGTTTGAACTTCTCGGATTTACCCCCGAAAAAGCTGAAGAGCAGTTCGGATTCCTGATGAATGCGTTCAAATATGGTGCTCCTCCTCATGGTGGTCTGGCGCTCGGATTCGACCGCTTTGTGTCGATTCTTGCAGGGCTTGACACAATCCGCGATGTCATAGCGTTCCCGAAAAACAATTCAGGCCGCGATGTAATGAATGAGTCACCCGCTCCAATCGATAAAGCTCAGCTCGATGAACTCCAATTGGAGCTCAAGCCGGCTGACAAATAAAAAATCAAATCCTTTCCTCGAAGTGTATAAAGTTAAGATAATTAAAGTTAAAAATATCGCCGAGGCAATTGAGTCGTTTGCACCCAAAACGCTTCAGGAGTCTTATGACAACGCCGGTCTTCAGGTAGGTGATCCCGACATGGATGTCACTGCAGCGCTTCTTTGTCTTGATGTAACGGAAGATGTTGTAAGGGAAGCCATTGACCGCAGATGTAATCTGATCGTGTCCCATCACCCACTCTTGTTCAAGGGGTTAAAGGAGGTGACAGGGAAAACAGCCACCGAGCGCATTGTTATCACCGCTATCAAAGAGAATATTGCAATTTATTCGGCACACACCAATCTTGATTCTGCATGGGAAGGCGTGAGTCATGAAATTGCACATGCCCTTGATATCAAGAACCTCAAGGTGCTTGAACCGAAGTCAGACAATACCTCGGTAGGACTTGGCGTTATAGGAGATATCCAGCCGCTCCCCAAGATTGAGTTCCTGCGCAAAATCAAAGAAGCTTTCAAAGTGAAAAGCTTGCGGTATTCATCACAGAGTCCACAGCTCGTAGTTAGAAAAGTGGCTGTGTGCGGAGGTGCCGGAGCATCCCTCATACGGGATGCCATAGATGCGGGAGCGGATATGATCATTACCGGCGATGTCAAATATCACGACTTTACCACATACGGACTCGACATCATAATTGCCGATATCGGCCATTATGAAAGCGAACTATGCACAAAAAAGATTTTTTCTAAGATCATTCGAGAAAAATTCCCAGACTTTGTGACTTATTTCGCAGAAACAGAGTCCAATCCTATCAATTATATGTAAAAACCAGATACGCCTATGGCAACCGAAAAAAAGAACGACAAGGAACGCAGCGTGGAAGAACGTCTGCAGAATCTGTTCCAGCTTCAATCTTATCTTTCTGAGATTGACAGGATCAAGATTCTTAGGGGTGAGCTCCCAAATGAGGTGAAAGACCTTGAAGACGAAATTATACGCTATCAGACCCGAATCCAGAAACACAAAGATGAGATCGAGGATCTTAAAGACTTTGTGCAACAGAAAAAGAGGGAGATTCAAGACCGCAAGGTTAAGATCCAAAAATATGAGGAGCAGATCAACAATGTTCGCAACAACCGTGAATTTGCTTTTCTTGAAAAAGAAAAAGAATTCGAAGGTCTGGAGATAGAACTTGCTGAAAAAAATATCCGCGAGGCAAACGATAAACAAGAACAGAAAGCTGCTGAAATTGTACGCGCCGAAGAGGGACTTGCAGACAATCGCCACATTCTCGAAGAAAAGCGCAAGGAGCTTGATGAAATCGTTTCTGAGACACGCCTCGAAGAGGAAAACATCAGGATGAAAGTAAAAGATCTCGAACAGAAGATCGATGATTATACCTTGGCTGCCTTCAAGAGAATTCGTAAGAACGCCCGTAACGGACTCGGCATCGTGACAGTTCAGCGTAGTGCCTGCGGTGGATGCTTCAACCGTATCCCGCCTCAGCGTCAGCTCGAAATCAAGATGCACAAGAAGGTAATTGTATGTGAATATTGTGGGAGAATTATGGTTGATGGTGCTCTTGTAGGAGTTGAACAACCGTTGACAGATGCTCCTGCAAAACCGAAACGCAAACTCTCCAAGTCTGCTCCTTCAAACAGTTGATATAATTTACTTCAGAATAACATATAGGGCGCACAGTGCTGTGCGCCCTATATGTTATTCTGAAGTCTTTTATAAACTTTGGATTACTGGATATTCAAAAAACGGTGAGTTTGGACAGATAGAGTCCAGCGTGGGTCTTCAAGCACCCTCTTAATCGTAGACAATTTTCGCATTTCACATTCTTCCTTATCCTCTACATAACACGGTTGCAGAAACATTCTTGTACAAGGTGAAATAAAAGGAAGCTTGAAGTATTGTAAAAGATCCTGACCGACATCTACTACCTTTAATTCATCAGCCTTATCAACCTTTAAATCATAAAATCCGGCTCCATCCATACCATTCTTAGGAGACACAGTCACCCAATCTATATCGTGAGGAAGTTTACGACTTCCATTGGTCTCAATTGCAACTTTCTTACCCGTTTCCTTTTTTAGGAAAGCTACAAATTCAGAATCTATCCATAATGACGGCTCTCCACCCGTAAGGATTATCCATTCTGCAGGATATTTATTAATCTCATCTATTATCTCGCTTTCTTGCATCATTTTTCCGGATTGATGCTGAGTATCACAAAACGAACAATTAAGGTTACAACCTGAGAAACGGACAAAAACAGAGGGCACTCCGGTATGAGCTCCCTCCCCTTGAAGCGAGTAAAATATTTCGTTAATCTTTTTCATAAATAGCAATGTTCCCTTCACTTTCCTGCACTTCACAGCGCCAGCAGTTGGGAACGGTATCAACAATCCATTTCGCTATATTTTCTGCAGTAGGATTTCCTTCTATCACTTCATTGATAACAGAATGGTCAAGTCTGTCCATCACCAATTCCTTTATGTGGGTGAAATCTATAACCATTCCATCCTGATTCAATTCCTTTGACCTACATTCCACAGTAACAATCCAATTATGGCCATGCAAACGTGTACACTTGCTCTTATAACTGAGATCAAGTTTATGAGCCGCACTAATTTCAAATTTCTTTCTGACGTAGTACATATCTCTAACCTATTTGCTGTTAATTCTCATAAATTGTGGGGTCAGGAATTCCTGCTTCCATCATAGCCTCTTTACGTTCAACGCATGTGCCACATTTCCCACAATGTTTCTCTTCTCCTTTATAACATGAATAAGTATGTGAATAGTCGACACCAAGCGATTTCCCGATACGTGCAATATCACTCTTGGATATATTGGTAAAGGCAGCTACTATTGTAATGCCATCATACGTTCCCAAGCGCATGGCGTCACTCATGGCATCCACGAATTCAGGACGGCAATCCGGATAAATGGCATGGTCCCCTCCATGATTAGCCATCATGACATGATGCAATCCTCGGGATTCCGCGAGCCCGCAAGCGACAGAGAGCATGATGCCGTTTCTAAAGGGAACAACAGTAGATTTCATATTCTCGGAAGAATAGTGACCTTCAGGGATCTTATCGGCTCCTTCGAGTAGGGAACTTCTGAAATACTTGCCCATGAAATCCAACGGAATTACAAGATGCTCAATGCCAAGCAGAGAACATTGATAACGCGCACATTCTATCTCCCTTGCGTTGTGGTTAGATCCATAATCGAAACTAACTGCCAAAGCGATATCTTCCTTTCTGTAATGGAGAAGTGTCACACTGTCCATTCCTCCTGAAAGAATTATTACTGAATCTTTAGCCATTCTACTATCCCCTTACTTTTTCATATCTAAAGCCCACTCTCTACGCCTGCGGCAAAGGTCCTGATGATCTTTGTCTCCCATATTTGCAAACGGATATATTGAAATACCTCCGCGTGGCATAAATAAACCCTTAACTTCTATATATTTTGGATTCATGAGATTCCAGAGATCTTTCATGATGATATTTACACAGTCTTCATGAAAATCTCCGTGATTTCGGAAACTGAAAAGATATAATTTGAGACTTTTACTCTCCACCATCTTTTCACGCGGAATATAGGAAATAATGATATGACCAAAATCCGGCTGCCCGGTTTTGGGACACAGGGTTGTGAATTCCGGACAATCAAAGGTAACTACATATTCATTTTCGGGATGCTTGTTTTCAAATGTTTCAAGCAATTGTGGTGCATAATCCGTAGGATACGCCACTCCCTGGCAGCCCAGAAGCGTGACGCCTTCAAGTTCTGATTCTTTTCTCATAAGTTAACTTTGTATTTACGCTTAGGGGAGCTGCCACCATCCCCGAAACTTCTGTTTATGCAAAATTACAAAAAATCCTATTTATCCGCAATATGCCTCTAATCTTACTGCTATTAAAAAATAGAAGACACTCCATTAGGTACATCCAAAAAATCTGCTTGTTGAGGTTCGCAACCTAAGATTGAGACTGCAGGTCACACGGATTTCTTTTCTTTACATTTAAAAATCTCAGAAATTTTATCTAAATTTACGAATCATAATTAACACCATATGAAAAAGACTGATACAATAGCTCTATATCTTGATGAATATATGAGCGGAAAAAGCGAAGAAGACAAAAATAAATTCCTTGAGAAACCGGTAGACAAACAATATGCAGCTATAATGGCATGGAAAAGAAGGAAAGAAATTTCCGGTGCTACAGGCTCACCCGCATCTCCTGCCGCAATGTTGGAGGTTTTGAAAAAAATCAAGAAAGCTATTCCGGAACTCGATTCTCTTTCTCAAAAAGATTCCGAGAAACTTCGCACAGCACTTAACGAAATTATATATGACATAGATAACTTCGATAAGATTAAAAAGGCTCAACTCCTACGCGCATTGGAAGATGAAAAAGATAGAATTTCACGACAAGGTGAAGACCTTGACCGAAAAATTGAAGCACTTCGACAAGAATTATGTTAATAAATATTAAAATAAAGATTTTCTAAAACATTTTGAACTTTTCTTTGTTTCTATTTGTGAAAGAAAGAAGATAGATTTTTGTTCATTAAGTTTTAGTAGTAACAGAGACACAATTCTCTGTTAACAAAAGACGCCACTCGTGAGAGCGGCGTCTTTTATGTATAGACGTGTGATCAATCAATTTCCGACACTTCTATTTCCTCGGTTGTTGAGGCTCCGGAGTCCGGGGTAAGAAGAGCGATTATATTATCTGATATTTCACAAATACTTTTAAGTTCATTCTTCAGATTGCGTTGCGCGTTGATACCCGCAAAATATACCGGAATACCAATCGGAAATAAAATCATAAATAATACTCCTACCCATTTTCTACGTGCCGGCTGATATAGCCAAAGTCTTCTGACAATAGGGTATTCCATAAGCTTTTTGATGACCAACGAATTTCTACAGTCGGTGAGATAATCTACGTCCTCTTCCAAAATATTACTGATTTCCGACAGCCTTAGCAGATCATAGCCACTCAGCCAATATTGCTTGTATGATTCAATTTTAGGATAAGACGCCAAGAAACTCAGACAAGCTTCCTTGAGCATATTTAAACGTTCTATGGCTTCAGTTGTAGAAATATCATTAATTATGACTTCTTTATATACCATGCTTCGTTCTTGCTTCTTACCGAACAGTTTCCTAAAGAACGCTTTATAACGGTCGCTGTCAAATACAGAAGAGTCATTCATTGCTTTATACGTCACGTATATGCCCAGCGGAGCAAGCACAAAGGTAGAGAGCCAGATACCTGCCCAAACAACCCATCTTCCATCTCTCGCCATTTTATATCCGGTGTTATCTATAATGTAATAGAATACAAACAGCAGTACGGAGATAACCAGTGGAAGACCCAGGCCACCCTTCCTTATGATCGCGCCAAGGGGTGCTCCGATAAAAAAGAAGAGAAGACAAGCTACGGATAAGGTAAATTTCTTCAGCAACTCGATCTCATGCCGCCTCATGATACGTTTGTCATCATGAATCATCAAAGACTTAAACTGATAATCCATTATCTGGCGCTGTGAAATATTAAGAGCACTCTGAAATGCCTGACTTCTGATAGTCGGATTTAACGTGAGAAGCAGAGAATCCATATTTACAGGCAAATTTTTTACCGTATCTTTTACTTCGGCCGGATCAACATCTCGCATATCCTCTGAAGTTCTTCCCATTTCATAATATCTGCCCGAAAGTAGCGGGAATGCTGACTTTTTCAGTTCTCTACCGTAAATCGACCCTGTAGAATCCAGACGCAAGCCAACTGAATCGATAGTGTGCTGAAGCTCCTTCATATTTTTGCCTATATACTGGCTGCGCATGCCACCTTCGTCAAGTCGGTTAAAATTAGCATCGAAAGGAATTAATATCTCTTTATCGTCAAAACTTTCTCTTCGGAAGGGCACATTCTTATCAAGACTCTTTTGTTCCCGCAGATTTTCAAACTGTTCGCCTTGGAAAAGATGTAAGTATAAATAACGGGAATCAGCTGTGAAAGCCATTCGACCCGAATCGGCAAGAAGTATAGTAGAATTATCCCCTCCGTGACTTACATCATAAATCATCAGGTTATAGAGCATACCCGTGTCACGGTTCTTTTTTTCTACAAACAAATTATAGCCCGGAATATTACTATAAAAAACACCTTCCGGAATCTCTACCTCAGGAGATTTTGCCTTTACAGAAAAGAGAAGCGTCCACATCTTGACCTGAGCGGTGGGCAAGACATCATTCTGGAAAAAGAATGCTCCAACCGATATGAATGAAATAAAAATTATCAGTGGCCTCATTGCCCTCAGCAAAGAAACTCCTGAAGCTTTCATAGCTGTGAGCTCGAATTTTTCTCCGAAATTACCGAATGTCATAAGGCTCGCAAGAAGAATTGCGAGAGGCAGAGCCATTGGCACCATTGTAACGGCAGCATAGAAAAACAGCTCACCAATGACGGATAACTCCAAACCTTTCCCCACAAGGTCGTCAATAGATTTCCATAGGAACTGCATAAGGACTATGAACAGCACTATGAAAAATGTCATAGCGAACAATGGGATAAAACTTTTTAGGATAAACCCGTCTAACCGTTTTATTATTCTCATTTCTTTATTTCGTCTTCTCACGCCCGGCTAAAATACGCTTGGCGGGATGCTTTTCGTCCAATCAAGTTGTAAAATTACAAAAAAATAGTGTTACATCGAGTATTTGAAAGTGAAAAAGTATTTTAACGAGGCAGGCCGTACCTTCCACACCACTCGAGTTCTCTTTTTATTCAAAATTTTACCTTCCTATTCTTATGCTTTGAAAATGTTTTTATATCTTTGCATTGACCTTAAAATTTCAGGCCGATAATAAATTGTGGGTTTCCCACATGCTTTGAAACTCTAATAAAAACAACATATCAGTCATGACATTATTTGAAAGACTTACTAAAAAGGCGCAGGAACATCCACAAAGGCTTGTGCTACCCGAGTCAACAGAACCACGTACTCTTCAAGCTGCAGAAAAAATACTTGCAGACAAGATAGCCAATATCATTTTCCTTGGTAAGAAAGAGGAAATTCTCGCTAAGGCTGAGGAACTTGGACTTTCCCATATTGGAGAAGCTGAATTCCATGATCAGGATGACAAAAATTTCACTGATAAATATGCAGAACTTTTTTGCGAACTGAGGAAAAAGAAAGGCGTTACTCTTGAAGACGCACGTTACACCGTAAAAAATCCACTCTATCTTGGTTGTTTGCTAATCAAGGCCGGTGATGCCGACGCAATGGTAGCTGGTGCTTTAAGTCCTACATCCAGCGTACTAAGGGCTGCTTTCCAGGTGCTAAAGACCAAACCGGGCATCTCAGTTGTCAGCGGTGCGTTCATCATGCTTCTTCCAGAAGACTGCAAGTTTGGTGATAACCATATGTTGGTATTCGCTGACTGTGCAGTAGTGCCCGATCCTACAAAAGAGGAACTCGCAGAAATCGCAATTGCCACAGCTAAAACCACAAAAGATATCGCAGGTCTTGATCCTGTAGTAGCAATGCTAAGTTTCTCAACAAGAGGATCAGCAAGCCATGAGCGCGTAGACAAAGTGCGTGAAGCTACAGAAATTGCTCGTCTGAAGGATCCTTCTCTCGTTATCGATGGCGAAATGCAGAGTGATGCCGCAATCGTGGAATCAGTTGGTGCACTCAAAGCTCCCGACAGCAAGGTGGCAGGACATGCCAATACTCTGATATTCCCGTCTCTCGAAACAGGCAATATCGCTTACAAACTTGTTCAGAGACTCGCCGGCGCAGGCGCAGTTGGTCCGGTGCTTCAAGGTCTGGCTGCTCCCGTAAACGATCTCTCACGTGGAGCAACAGTTGAGGATATCATTAACACAATAATCGTAACCTGCAACCAGGCGATTGGAGATAAAAATCTTTAACAACAACTTAACAGAATAATCTAATGAAAATTCTTGTGCTCAACTGCGGTAGCAGCAGCGTAAAATATAAGCTTATAGAGTCTGATTCTAAAGAAGTTCTCGCTGAAGGTGGCGTAGAGAAAATCGGATTGCCGGATTCATTTCTGAAATTCAAACGTCGCGACGGATCAAAAGAAATAATAACCGTTGATATGCCTACTGCCAAGGAGGCTGTTAAAAATGTTCTTGACATTCTTACTGATCCAAAAGAAGGTGTGATTAAGAGCTTCGATGAAATTCAGGCAGTAGGCCACCGTGTGGTACACGGAATGGAAAAGTTCAACAAATCCGTTCTCATCACTCCTGAAGTTGTAGAAAAAGTAAAGGAATGTTATCCGGTTGCTCCTCTTCACAATCCTGCAAACGTTACAGGTATAGAGGCAGTGGAATCTCTCATGCCTAACGTACCTCAGGTTGCTGTTTTCGACACAGCTTTCCATCAGACGATGCCCGCTGAAGCATACATGTATGCTCTACCCTACGAGGCATATTCGAAATACGGTGTACGCCGTTACGGCTTCCATGGCACCAGTCACCGCTACGTTTCTCGCAGGGCGTGTGAATTCCTCGGACTCCCCTACGAAAAACAGCGCATCATAACTTGCCATATTGGTAACGGTGCGAGCATCACAGCAATTAAGGATGGCAAAAGCATCGATACCTCAATGGGTCTTACTCCTACTGAAGGTCTCATGATGGGTACACGTGTAGGTGATGTCGATCCCGGTGCACTTGTGTATCTTATGGAGCAGGAAGGTCTTGATGCAGCAGGACTTGGTAAACTCATCAACAAGCAGAGTGGTGTTGCGGGTGTCACCGAGCTTTCAAGCGACATGCGCGACATAGAGGCTGCTGTTGAAGCAGGAAACGAGAGAGCTAAACTTGCCCTCGACATGTATGAATACCGCATTCTGAAATATATCGGTGCATACACAGCTGTGCTCGGTGGTGTAGATGTGATAGTATTTACCGGTGGAGTCGGAGAAAATCAAATAGGCACACGTGAACGCATCTGTAAGCATTTGGCTTTCCTTGGCATTACATTCAATGCCGAGGCTAATAAGTCACGTGGCGAGGAGATCGAGATCTCTGGTCCCGATTCCAAAGTTCACGTTGTAGTTATTCCAACTGACGAAGAAATGATGATTGCTGAAGATACAGCAAATATCGTGAAGTAAGAAATAGAGCAATAAACTGTTTCTTATTATAGACAATAACAAGCCGCGTCTGAACGTTTATTTTCAGACGCGGCTTAATTTTTAAGCGTCTTTTTCCATATTATGCTTGATTTCATTACTTGGAACGCAGATCCTGTTCTTTTCAGTCTTGGACCACTTTCTGTAAGATGGTATGGGCTTGCGTTTGCCGTCGGCTTTATTCTTGGTTATAATATAGTGGCAAAAATGTTTAAGCACGAGGGAGCTCCTGAGCAATGGCTCGGTATTCTCCTGATTTATGTGGTTGTGGCTACTATAATCGGCTCACGTCTTGGTCATGTCATATTTTACGAATGGGATTACTATTCCCAACATCCGGGAGAAATAATTAAAATATGGAACGGTGGTCTGGCTTCACACGGAGGAACCATAGCAATAATCATAGCCGTATTCCTATTTTCTTGGTTTGTAACCAAGAAACCAGCATCGTGGACATTTGACCGGCTTGTGATTCCTATAGCACTTGTCGGAGGTTTGATCAGACTCGGCAACCTGATGAACAGTGAAATTTACGGAGGTCCAACTGATCTTCCATGGGGATTCATATTCCTGCGCGATGGCGAGACTGTTCCTAAACATCCGACACAGATCTATGAGGCTCTTTGTTACTTCCTATTATTTGCACTTTTGATGTGGATGTATTGGAAAAAGAATGCCGAAGAGAGACCATACTTAATTACCGGAGTTTTCTTCATTGGAATCTTCCTTCCCCGATTCTTTATAGAATACGTAAAAAATGTGCAGGTATCTTCAGAATATGAAATGATTGCACACTATGGCATTAACATTGGACAGTTATTAAGTATTCCGTTTGTACTCCTTGGAATCGGCCTCGTAATTTGGGCTATGAGCCATCCGCGGCAACACTGGAAATTTCCAAATAAATTTGCCGCTGAACTGCCATCCCACTCATCTTCAAAGGCACGTTCCAATCAGTCTAAAAAAAGTTGAAAAAGAATTTAAGATAACTCATTTACTTTTTTAAAAATAAATTACCTCCGGGTCACGGAATGAATTTTTTCATGGTGATCCGGAGGTAATTTTTATATTCTTTATTAATTATTCAAGAATAGCGGCTGCTCTCTTAAGGGCTGTAAGAAATGCGTCAGCTTCTTCAAATGTATTATAAACGGCAAACGAGGCACGTACTGTACCCGGTATCTGCAGGCGTTCCATAAGCGGCATTGCACAATGATGACCGGTTCGAACTTCCACACCTTGTTTATCGAGTAACAAACCCAAATCATAAGGATGAGCATTACCAACAAGAAATGAGATAACAGCACTTTTACCCGGTGTTGTTCCATAAATTTTCAAGCCGGGTATTTCAAGCATTCGTTTTTGAGTGTATTCCAGCAATTGATGTTCATGAGCTGCAATTGCATCCATTCCTGTTTCCTCTATAAAATCTATAGCTTTGGAAAAGGCTGCAATGTCAACAAAATCAGGAGTTCCCGCTTCAAACTTAAAAGGCAGCTCGGCGAAGGTGGTATGTTCAAAAGTAACTTTGGCAATCATTTCTCCGCCTCCCTGATAAGGTGGCATCTCCTCAAGCCAATGTTTTTTGCCGTAGAGTATTCCAATTCCCGAAGGACCATACATCTTATGTGATGAAAAAACATAGAAATCACAATCTATATCCCTTACATCTATATGCATATGGGGGGAAGCCTGAGCGCCATCTATCAAGACCGGAACCTGTTTAGAATGAGCGAACGCCGTCATCTCCTTAACAGGATTTACAGTGCCAAGCACATTGCTCACATGACAGAATGCTGCCATGACGGTGCGTTCGTTAAAAAGGTTTCGGTATTGCTCAAGATCGAGTGCTCCTTGTTCATCTATATCTACAACTCGGATTACAATTCCTGTCTTATCCCTCAACAATTGCCATGGAACAATATTGGCATGATGCTCCATAACAGTGAGAATTATCTCGTCTCCTTCCTTGAAACGGCTTCCAAAAGAGGATGCAACCAGATTTATTCCTTCTGTTGTTCCGCGCGTAAAGATAATTTCTTCTATGGAAGACGCATTGATATAACGCCTAACCTTTTCACGAGTCTGCTCCTGAAGGTCGGTCATTTCTTGAGAGAGGGTGTGCACACCTCTGTGAACATTAGCCTTAGTGGTGGTATAGACATGCTCTATCTCCTTCACTACCCTGTTCGGCGTTTGTGAAGTAGCCGTATTGTCAAGATAAATCATCGGTTTGCCGGCAACATTTCTTGACAATATTGGAAATTCTTCCCTTATTTTTTCTATATCAAGCATCATCATCTTCTGATTCTTTTTCCGGACAGCAGCCTGTGTTACATGAAGAGCAACTTGCAGATGCTCCTGCGAAGCGACGTTCCACCAATAAATGAAGACGTTCTTTCAAACCGGGCAGTCTTACGGCATCAATAACATCCGCCATAAATGCCTGTTTAAGCAATAACCGCGCAGTTTGTTCTGAAAGACCGCGTGTGCGCATATAGAACACCTGCATTTCATCTAACTGACCTGTTGCAGTACCATGACTACACTTTACATCGTCATCATAAATTTCAAGCTGAGGTTTTGAGAACATCCTTGCACTGTCACTACCCACGATATTGCGGTTGCTTTGATAGGCCTCAGTTTTATCCGCCCCCTTCTCAACCTTTACCAAACCGGTAAACGCACCCGTGGCATCATCTTCGAGCACATATTTGAAAAGCTCGTCTGTATTGCAGCTACCTTTCTTATGCTCGACTTTCGAATAGCTGTCAAGATGTCTGTTACGGTCTTCTATACCCATGCCATAAAGACGCAGCGAGGAGTTTTCACCATCAAAACTACAATGATACTCATTTCGGGTAGACCCGTTATAAAGGGTTATCCCGTCTATCAATACATCACAGTTTTCTTCCTCTTTCAAATACAACGCGGAAAGACGCGTCGTCTTTTCAGTGCTTTCTTCAAGATCATTATAATCTATATGAGCACCTTTACCGGCATAAATTTCTATTGTCTGTAAAGAGAGGAAATCAATATCCGGGTTCTGAGTATGATCGCATGTAAGAATTTTCACCTCCGAATTCTCTTCAGCTATTACCAGTACCCTTCTCAGAGCCATCAGAGGCATACCGTTTTGAAGAATATTCACAATCTGAATTGGCTTCTCAACTTTTACTCCCGGTTTAACCCAAATCGCTATACCGTCCTGTACCAAAAGAGTGTTCAGAGCTACCAATGGATTTTCCCTGTGCGCCAACTTACCATAATACTTTGCAAATATTTCCGGATGATTAATGGCAAATTGCCGTAAGCTACCCACATAAATTCCCTCAGGCAAACCATTCATTGCATTTTGCGAAGCCGCAAAAATATCGTTGACAATAAAAAACAGAGAGGTTGAAAGACTCGGCACACCACAACGGAATGTTGCAGCCGGATTCACATCTATATTAATCCTTGCCACATTAATACCGTAATCCGGTGCCAAAAGCTTATCTAAATCCGTGGTTTCATAATTCTCAGAACCCAAAGCAGGCAGTGTGGTTCTCTCAAGAACTTTGAGAGCTTCCGGACGCAGAGAGTTGATGTGAGCGGCACTTCCGGAGTCAATCAAGTCTTTGTGTTCTCTATATAAATCAATATATTGTTGTAATGCTCCCATGGCTTCATATGTTATTTTCTGCATTGTCCACCTGCTCCTTGATCCAGTCGTATCCACGCTCTTCAAGTTCAAGCGCAAGTTCGGGACCGCCGGTCATCACAATTCTTCCCTTGTAAAGGATATGAATAAATTCCGGTTTTATATAGTCGAGAAGCCTTTGATAGTGCGTAATCACTATCGTAGCATTATTATCGCTTTTAAGTTTGTTGACACCTTCTGCAACAATTCGCAAGGCATCTATGTCAAGACCGGAGTCAGTTTCATCAAGAATAGAAAGCTTCGGTTCGAGAACAGCCATCTGGAAAATTTCGTTACGTTTCTTCTCTCCGCCTGAAAAACCTTCGTTTACTGAACGCGAAGCAAGCTTATTGTCCAGTTCTACTATGGCACGTTTCTCTCTCATCATTTTGAGAAATTCTGTAGCACTCATAGGAGGCTGTCCGAAATATTCCCTCTTTGCGTTAACGGCTGCGCGCATAAAATTAACCATAGACACTCCGGGAATTTCCACAGGGTATTGAAATCCAAGAAATAATCCTTCGTGGCTCCTGATTTCAGGAGCCATTGCAAGTAAATCTTTTCCATAAAATTCTGCAGACCCTCCGGTGACGTCATAAGCGGGATTTCCTGCCAGCACCATTGAGAGAGTCGACTTACCGGATCCATTAGGACCCATTATTGCATGCACCTCACCCGGATGCACCTCAAGGTTTATTCCCTTTAATATTTCCTTGCCGTTGATTTCGGCGCGAAGATTGTTTACTTTAAGCATGTTCTTTATATATTTCGTCTTCCGGTTGTCGGAAGTTTTTATGGAGGTAGTTATTCAGGTTTCTATCTATTAGGCATAAGCCGGAAGATAATTCTGTACCGACTATCCCTTTATTGTTTATAACATTCTGAATGCTATTTATGTTGCAACTGATTTTCTTAGCCTCACGAAGTTGCATGATATGTGAAAGGTCTTCATAGCTGTGACATCCCAACAAACCCGGAGCAAGCATCATCACTACTTCTACCACATTACCGTCTTCTGCCGTAGCATACTTCATCAAAGGAGAGGAAGGATTGATGCAAAGTATGATATTGTAGATGATAGACAATACCAACATATACTTCACCAAACAGAATGCTGCTCCAAGTAGTTTGTCGAGCATTCCCACATAAAACACTTGCATAGCACTCCTGAGGACTCTGGTAAAAAGACGGAATATCATAAAAACCGTCACATAAACCAAGGCCGCTGCACAGACACTATATACAAAACTACAACCGGGTCTTCCTTCGAGACCTGGAAGAATCGTTCGTATAAAAGCCTCCGCCTGTTCATCGAAGACATGCGCACAGACTATGCCGAATGCAAATCCAAGCACTCCGGAAACCTGTCCGGTAAATCCTATGCGGAAACCTTTTATTATTGCTATTGCGGCTACCGCAAGGGCCACAATATGGTAGGTTGCATCATTCATCTTTAGTGCAAAATTAATTCTTATCGCCGAGACTTCAAAATGTGAATGCAGGAAGAACCGATAAAGGTTCAAACTCATAAAATTTTTATTTAAAACTTAGAGATTATCAGTATTTTTATTTAAATTTGTGATATGAAAGTGCCTTTTTTAAATCGACCATGGAAAGATCTTTTGGTTGCCGGCGGATTTATTCTTGTCTGCAGTCTGTTGCTCTTTGCGTCTTTTTGGGCATACAATCAGTTTATGACTACTCCCCCTTATGTTGATCCTGATCGCTATCCTATAAGAGGCATTGATGTTTCAGCCCATAACGGAGTCATAAACTTTGAAAAGGTAGCTAAAGCCGGGATGGACTTCAT
>CAZXHO010000018.1:0-15565 GCA_964640365.1 uncultured Sangeribacter sp.
GGCATGAGGCACCTCAAGACCGAGCACCGCTACTCCCACTTTTTTACATGGCAACGCAGCTTTTATTCCCTCTGCTACTTTCTTAGAGAAAACCATCATGTCACCAAGCAGTGTGTCATCAAGATCAAAAATATAATCAGTTTCCTGCTTGGGTACGACCAAAGTATGCCCCCAATTCACCGGATTAATGTCAAGAAACGCATAGAAACGATCATCCTCCGCAATCTTGTATGAAGGGATTTCCCCCGCAATTATTCTGGAAAAAATAGTCATCTTTAAATCTCTATTTTGATCACTTCAAATTCCAGTTCTCCTACGGGAGCCTGCACTTTTACTTTATCACCTACCTTATGACCCATAAGACCTTGGGCTATCGGAGTGGTGGAAGCAATTTTACCTTCACGGAGATTAGCCTCGTTTTCTGTAACTATTGTATAGGTGACAACCATTCCGTTTTTCACGTTTTTAATGGTCACCTTATTGAGAAGCTGAATTATCTCGGTATTAAGCTTACTGTCATCAATTATACGAGCAGAGGCTATGAGTTCCTTTATCTTGGAAATCTTCATCTCAAGCATGCCCTGTGCCTCCTTAGCAGCATCATACTCTGCATTTTCAGAGAGGTCGCCTTTATCGCGTGCTTCAGCTATAGCCTGTTTGATCTGAGGGCGCTGAGCCTCGAGCTCAGCAAGCTCCTTCATCTTTTTGTCATAACCTTCTTGGGTAAGATAACTTGCCATAATGAATTATTAGGTGTTTATAAATTTCGATAATAATCGCGAATCCGAGAGCATAGGACTGTCATCGCATCTGCAAAACCATTACAGCTTATAAAGTTCAGCATGGAAAGATTTTTCAGAGGTAGTAAAAAAGAAGGAATCTTTTATTCCGTTAAAAACGCTCTTAAGCGCCTACACGGCAGTAAAAGATCCTCGCTGACGCCTTTTGCGTCTCGTCAGTATTTTCGTGTGCAAAATTAATCTTTTTTAATCCCATACACAAATTTTTACCGTTAAAAGTTGTTAGTGAACCATTAACTACAATATCTTGAGATTTTTGTTTGCAATGAAGTTTTACATTTATTACTTTTGCGCTGAATACTAAAATTATGAGACATATAATACTGAAGTTTTTTATTCTGACCCTTTTATCCGGCTGCGCTCTAAATGCGTATTCCTTTAGAGATAGAATCGATCTTTCAGGGAAATGGGATTATATCTTAACTCTGGCTCCGGCTCAAATACCGGCTGAAGGAACTCTTAATCTCCCCGGCACACTCGACACGAACGGGATAGGCGTGCCCGTGCCGGTATCGGATGATACATCTCAATTGTCGAGAAAAGTCACATATACAGGTCCTGCGATTTACTCCCGACAAATTATCGTTCCTAATGACTGGGAAGGTAAAGCAATAACACTTCTTCTCGAACGGACGCGCCCGGCAACAATAAAGGTTGATGGTAATGAAGCCGGCTCTTCTTCCGTAATCTCAGCTCCTCAAAGATATGACCTCTCAGATTTTCTTACCCCCGGTGTCCATACTCTGGAAATAGAAGTTGATAATGGAGAGTCAATATCTTTGACTGTGCGTAATAATTCTCATGCATGCACCGAGTCTACCCAGACCAACTGGAATGGCATTATCGGTAAAATAGAACTGACGGCAACCGAACCGTTACATATAGAATCAGCGATTGCATTTCCTCAGATCAACGACAATCTGAGAAAATATGAAATATCATTATCTGACGTCCCTCCCGCCGGAAGTTTCATAAAAATCACCGATACATACGGCCATTCAATCTCTGAAAGGTTCCCGGATGATTATATCTCGGCTGAATTCTCAGTCCCATTGAGTGGTCAAGAGAAAATGTGGAGCGAGTGGACTCCGACAACCGGAACAGTCAGAATTGAGCTTATCGATCGTTCCGGAGAAACCTCAGACGCGATAGAGATAGAAACCGGTGTAAGGGATTTTCATGTTGAAGGCAACTCAATGAGTATCAACGGGCATCCTGTTTTCTTAAGAGGAAAACATGATGCCTGTGTGTTCCCCCTCACCGCTCACGTCCCAATGGATTATGGCACTTGGAAGAGATATTTCGACACATTGAAAAACTATGGCATCAACCATGTGCGGTTCCATTCATGGTGTCCTCCGGAAGCCTGTTTTAAAGCAGCTGATGATACCGGCGTTTACCTCCAACCTGAACTGCCGATATGGGGCGAGCTTAATAAAGACAACCCCAAGCTGATTGAATTTCTCACCAATGAACTGGACGCCATCATAACGGAATATTCCTCTCATCCATCTTTCACAATGTTTGCTCTTGGGAATGAACTGTGGGGAAACACGGATTTCATGAAAACCTTTATTGACAGAGCAAGAGACCTCAATCCTGATCTCTTGTTGACCTATGGCTCTAACATATATCTCGGTTGGAAAGGTCATATTGACGGCGAAGACTTTCTCGTGACGTGTCGCGTAGGAGAAGGAGAAGGGTTTTCTACTCATGCAAGAGCTTCATTTTCTTTTGCAGATGCCGAAAACGGTGGCATTCTCAATAGCACATATCCAAACTCTACCATCAATTTTGCTGATGCTATTTCTCTTTCTCCCGTGCCTGTCATCGGGCATGAAACTGGCCAGTATCAAGTATATCCGGATTTTACCGAAATAATGAAATACACAGGTGTTCTGCGTCCCGATAATCTGCAGGAATTTGCCAGAAGAGCTACTGAAGCAGGGAACATGTCAAAGACCCGCAAATATTTCAAAGCCTCCGGAGAGTGGGCAAGCAGACTCTACAGAGCGGATATGGAAATGAATCTACGCACACCTAATATGGGTGGATTTCAGCTGCTGGACCTTCAGGATTATCCCGGACAGGGCACAGCCCTCGTGGGTATGCTTGACGCATTTATGGAGTCAAAAGGATTGATTTCGGAAGAAGAATGGAGACAATCATGTGCCCCGACTACAATTCTCGCAGAATTCCCGAAGTTTTGCTTCACGTCGGGCGAAACGGTCAGAATACCTGTCAAAGTTGCGAATTTCAGTGGTAAGGATCTCAATGGTATGAATATCAAATGGGATGTACCTTTTAAGCAAGGGAACCTAATGGTGCAGGAAGGAGAAGGCCTTGTCAGAGCCGGAGAGGTAGTTCTTCAAATGCCGGAACTCACCGTTCCTCAAAAAATGGAATTTACCTTATCTTCTCCTGAAGCGAGAAATACCTATGACATCTGGATCTACCCTCGTTCGGCGGATGTTGAAAAAGATGTTACGGTAACAACAGATCTCAATGATGCCCTTCAAATGCTTTCAAGGGGAGAAAGCGTCATACTATGTCCTGACACTGCGCTTGTGAGTTCTACGACTCTGGGACCATTGTTCACCACAGATTACTGGAACTACAGAATGTTCCGGAGCATTTGCGACAAGATGGGAACCACCCCTTCTCCCGGCACATTAGGTTTACTAATTGACAACCGGCATGTGGCGTTCAATTCTTTCCCTACCGATTTCCACACAGATTGGCAATGGTATCCCATAATTGCCAATTCTCGCCCTCTAATTATTGACAGACTTCCGAAAGATGTCAATCCCATTGTAGAGGTAATTGACAATGTTGAGCGTAACTACCGTTTATCTCTAATGATGGAATGCACTGTAGGGAAAGGGAAACTTCTGATTCTTTCAGTGGACATGAATAAGGCGCAAGAATATCCGGAAGGGAGGTGGCTGATGAAATCGGTAAAAGACTATGTCGCCTCAAAACAATTCAGACCAGATCTAACTCTTACAGAGCAACAACTTAAAAATCTGCTTACTCGTCCTTCAGCAAAGAGAGTGATAAAAGAACTCCGGAACGAATCTTATGAAGGAAGAAACATCTGATCAGAAAAGGTCTTATTTCAAATTTTTAACATCGGATTAAATATTATTATCTATTTTTTATTATCTTTGCAACTGATTAACCCCGGTCTCTTAACTTTTCATGAAGGTTAAGACGGCATGCAGCTAACTAACCTAAGTTATGACAATAAACGAAACTCAGGATGAGATAATTGAGGAGTTTGACGGTCTCACCGACTGGATGGATCGTTATGCCTATATTATTGACCTTGGGAATACACTCCCCGAGTTCCCGGATTCAGAAAAAAAACCTGACAATCTCATTGAGGGTTGTCAAAGCCGTGTATGGATCACAGCCGAAAAGGAAGATGACAAAAAAATTCATTTCCAGGCAGACTCTGATGCCCTAATAGTGAAAGGAATGATTGCTCTGCTCATGAGGGTTCTTAACGATCATACGCCGGAAGAAATTCTGAATGCCGATCTTTATTTCATCGATAAAATCGGGCTAAAGGAACACCTCTCCCCCACCCGCAGCAACGGACTTCTGGCCATGGTGAAGCAGATGCATAATTATGCCGCTGCTTTCAAAATGCTTGAAGACTCAAAAAAATAATATTCACTCTAATCTAATATCATAAACATTTTAATACCGGAACAACATGCTAAACAACCAACCCAAAGGCCTAATCCCGGCTGCCTTGAGTAACATGGGTGAACGCTTTGGTTTCTACGTGATGATGGCAATCTTGACACTCTTCCTGATGTCAAAATTCGACCTTGATTCAACTGAAGCCGGCGCTCTCTATTCGATTTTCTACTGCTCTATCTACATCCTCGCTCTTGTAGGCGGTGTAATTGCCGACAAAACTCAAAACTACAAAGGAACTATTATCGCCGGTCTGTTGGTGATGTCTCTCGGATACGCCTTCCTGGCAATACCGGCCCTTATAACCACAAAGTATATTGCTCTGGCAGCACTTCTTGTAATCGCTTTTGGTAACGGACTTTTCAAGGGCAATCTCCAGGCCGTTGTAGGTCAGCTTTACGACAATCCCAAATATTCTGCTAAACGCGACTCAGGCTTCCAGATTTTCTACATGTTCATCAACATTGGTGGCTGTATCGCTCCATTTATCGCAGTGTGGGTAAGAAACACTTTCGTTAAGATGCAGGGATATGCTTATCATGCAGAACTTCCCGGCCTTTGCAACCGTTTGCTCGACGGTAGAGATGTTGACAGCGCGTTATTCCTTGAATATGCCAATCAAGTATCTCAGACTGAGGTCAACCTCGAGACCCTGAAAGAGTTCGCTCAGAACTATCTCGATGCTTTTAACACCGGTTTCCACTACGCTTTCTCAGTGGCTATCATCGCTATGCTTATCTCTCTTGCTATATTCCTCTGCTTCAAGAAAAGCCTTCCCACTCCGGGGCAAAAGAAAGAGGATTCAAAGGCGGATCCTGCAGAAATCCGTCAGAGTGCAAAAGAGATCAAACAACGCATTCTTGCCCTTATGGCAGTATTTGGAATCGTTATCTTCTTCTGGTTCTCATTCCATCAGAATGGTCTCACCCTAACTATGTTTGCTAAAGACTACACCCACCTGTCGCTCTTTGGCACACAGCTTTCGGCTGAGGTATTCCAGTCTATCAACCCATTTGTTGTGGTGTTCCTCACACCCGTCATAATGATGATCTTCTCAGCGATGGCTAGAAAAGGAAAAGAACCATCCACTCCTGCTAAAATCGCTATCGGTATGGGTATAGCCGCACTTGCATATGTGGTAATGACTATAGCATCCCTCAACCTTCCTTCACAGGCATCTCTTGACGGCACACCTGTCCCGGAAGCTGAGAAGGTAACTCCGATGGTTCTGTTCTCTGTTTATTTCATCCTTACTATTGCAGAGCTGTTCATTTCACCTCTTGGACTATCCTTCGTTTCAAAAGTTGCTCCAACTCATCTTCAAGGTCTCATGCAAGGTTGCTGGCTAGGTGCTACCGCTATCGGTAATGCTTGTCTTTTCCTTGGAGCACTCATGTATCAGAATATTTCGCTCAGCGCGACATGGAGTGTATTCGCTATCGTCTGCTTCATCTCAATGGGCGTCATGTTCTCAATGGTGAAATGGCTTGAAAGAGTCACCAAATAATTTTATCCGGAAATGACAGGGTCAATATTCATAAAGACACTATAAACCCAAACGGCGGATGTGGGCAGTTTAGCGCGCATCCGCCATCTGATAAATTTTCATAATATGTTTGATAACCAACCTAAAGGGCTTTACGTATTAGCACTTGCCAATACAGGCGAGAGATTTGGCTACTACACCATGCTCGCGATTTTCCTGCTGTTCCTGCAGGCAAAATTCGGATTTGACTCCACTGTGTCGGGTCAAATCTACGCTATTTTCCTGGCGCTTGTTTATTTTATGCCTCTTATCGGAGGCTGGGTGGCTGACAAATGGAGTTTCTCCAAATGCGTTGTCACCGGTTTGTGCATCATGTTCCTCGGCTATGCCGTGATGTCTATTCCAACCGGCATTCGCTCCACTTCTTCACTTATTATACTTTTTGCCGCTCTTCTCTTGATTGCAGTTGGCACGGGATTGTTTAAAGGCAATCTTCAGGTTATGGTTGGAGACCTCTACAACGATCCTCGATACAGTGGCCAGCGTGATGCTGCCTTCTCTTTGTTCTATATGGCCATCAACATCGGCTCAATGTTCGCTCCTATGGCTGCCACAGCGATGTGTAATCTGGCTCTCAATGCAAACGGTCTTGTCTATAATGCAGATCTTCCTGCTATCTGTAACAGCTTCCTTGATGGAAATGCATCAGCGTCCGATGTCGTGGCAAAAGCTGCTGAAAGTGGCATGACAGTCGGTTCTGACGTCGTAGAATGGGCAAACTATTATATTTCAGTACTCTCCACCGGCTATAGCTATGCATTTGCAATTGCTTGTGGTTCTCTTATCATCAGCTTCCTGATCTATTTCCTTGGAAGAAAGACTTACGCCCACATCATCACAGACAAAAAGTCCGAAGCCGGTGCAGCATCCGTTGCCGGTCCCGAACTTACTCCGGCTCAGACAAAGGCTCGCGTAGTGGCCCTCCTACTTGTCTTTGCAGTTGTTATTTTCTTCTGGATGGTATTCCATCAGAATGGTGCTTCACTCACTGAATTCGCCAAGAGCTGTACCTCTCCCGAGGCTTCCGGATGGACCCGTATCGGATTCAACGTTTGGGCGCTCGCATCTATCGCAATCGGCGTATATGCCCTCTTCAATCTCTTCCAGAGCAAAACAGGAAAAGGAAAGATCAGCAGTCTTGTAGTCCTCGCCTGTGTTGCCGCAATGGTATGGTATTTCTACTCAATCACTGAAAATCCTTTGACAGGCATTCAGCCTCAGCAGTACCAGCAGTTCAACCCATTCTATGTAGTTGCACTCACCCCTGTGTCTCTTGCATTCTTCGGATGGCTGGCAAAACGTAATGCGGAACCTTCTGCGCCCCGCAAGATCGGTTACGGTATGCTCATGGCAGCGGTGGCTTATGCAGTAATGATGATAGGCTCATTCTCTCTTACGGGAACTTCCGGATCAGTTTCTCCAAACTGGCTGATCTCCACTTATCTCCTCCTTACTTTCGCTGAGCTTCTTCTTTCTCCTATGGGCATCTCATTCGTTTCAAAGGTTGCACCTCCAAAATTGAAAGGATCTATGATGGGCGGATGGTTTGCTGCAACTGCAATTGGTAACTATCTTGTATCTATTCCTATGATACTTTGGGGTAAAATTCCGGTGTATGTACTATGGATGATTTTGATTGCAATCTGTGTTGTGTCGGCAGGATTCATTTTCTCTATTATGAAGAAACTCGAAGCTGCCACTTCCGACACTCCGGATTCTCCTGTAGAAGAACTTGCTGAATCGGAAGAAGTTGCTTCTGAAGCACAGATTTAAATTAACCCAAAGTCTTTGTATTACAGTGGTTATTTCCACTGACCGAAAGACTGCAAAGTAAATATTTACCAACACCGGGCTATTAATGTTTCGACATTAACAGCCCGGTGTATCTTTTAGTATAAGCTAAAATTTCACGAACTCTTTATTTCTACAAAATTGGAGTCAATCACAGAGAATAACAAGTGTTACATAACTTTAGAGATTATTCTTTGTTATTACTAATAAGGAACTCCACTATGAGAAATCTCACTAATATATCAACACATGAAAAATTTCACATTCTATTCACCCACAGAATTTATCTTTGGAAAGGACACTCAAAAGAAAACCGGCAATTCAGTTAAACGATTCGGCGGTTCAAAAGTCATGGTTATATATGGAGGTCAGTCTGCAGAAAAAAGCGGTCTAATCTCTACCGTAAAAGAATCATTAAAGGAACAGGGTCTTGACTATTGTATTCTCAAAGGAATTAAACCGAACCCTACTGACGACCGTGTTTACGAAGGAATTGACCTTGCCCGAAAAGAAGGTGTAGATTTTATTCTGGCAGTGGGTGGAGGATCAGTGATTGACACTGCAAAGGCAATTGCTCTCGGAGCGGTTTATGATGGGGATTTTTGGGATTTCTACTGTGGTAAAGCTATTCCGTCTGCCGCAATTCCGGTAGGAGTAGTTCTCACAATACCGGCTGCCGGAAGCGAAGGAAGCGGAAACACTGTAATTACAAAACTTGACGGTCTTCACAAAATGTCGGTCGGTTCTCCGTTATTGAGACCTCGTTTTGCCATTATGAACCCGGAACTCACCATGACCCTCCCATGGTTCCAGACTGCATGTGGAGTGGTTGATATGTTATGCCATATTTTCGAAAGATATTTCTCCAATACACCGGCTCAACTTGTCAATTCCTATTCAGAAGCGATAATGCAGACAGTGATGGTCAGAGCTCTTGAACTAAAAGTAAATGGGAAAGACTATGATGCCAGAGCAGATATTATGTGGGCAGGCACAATAGCCCACAACGGTCTGTGTGGAGTAGGCAAGGAAGAAGATTGGGCAACACATCGAATCGAACACGAAGTGTCTGCCATCTATGACGTTGCTCATGGTGCAGGTTTGGCTTGCATCGCACCCGCATGGCTCACTTATGTGGCGCCTAAAAACCCCGACATGGTATGGAAGTTCTCCATTAACGTTATGGGAGTTAATCCGGACGGACTCTCCACCTCAGAGGTTATTGAGAAAGGTATAACACTGCTTAAAGATTTTTATCATGATCTCGGCCTCACAACTTCTCTCACTGAACTCATAGGCAAGAAACCGGATATTGATGCTTTGGTGGAGAGTCTCGAGGGCAACATGGGCAAAACACTTGGTTCATATGTCGTGTTGGACATGAACGATTGCCGTGAAATCTATAAACTCGCCCTTTGACAACAACCGATAATGCATATAGGGACAGGGTAATAAAAAGCGTAATGGAAATACAAGAAGATCAATAGGATTGAATTATGATTAAGGTTACAAACTTCATAAAGCTCTATGAAAAAAGTTTCATAGAAAATTGGGATCTGCCGGCTCTCTCCGAGTTTGGAAAGCCTAACGTATTGAATTATTCTGAATTGGCAGAAAGAATTGCGATTACTCATATGCTGTTCGAATCAATAGGCATTAAACCCGGCGACAAAATAGCTTTATGCGGAAAAGATTCTGCTCTTTGGGTCACCACTTATATGGCAGTTGTGACTTATGGTGCAGTGATTGTACCCATTCTTGCCGAATTCAATCCTGTCGACATTACTCATATCGTAAATCATTCCGGTGCTGAACTTCTCTTTACTTCCAACTCAATTTGGGAACACATTGAGCCGGAATCATTGTTAAATGTGAAAGGCGTTATGAGTCTTGACTCTAAAGAGGTTCTATATGAATCTCCGGGAGTAGAAATGCGCCGTCATTTAAGATTATTGAAACGCAGGTTCAACCGCCGATATCCCGAGGGCTACAGTGCTGAAGATATTAAATATATAGATCGTGCCAACTCTGAGGTTGTAGAGATAAATTATACTTCCGGCACAACGGGATTCTCGAAAGGAGTAATGCTGACCGGCGAAAACCTTGCAGGTAATGTATGTTTCGGTATCAATTCCGAACTCCATTTCCGCAACTCTCGAGCCCTCGCGTTTCTCCCGCTCGCACATGCTTACGGTTGTGCTTTTGATATGCTTACTCCCCTCGCTTGTGGCTCTCATATTACTCTACTGTGTAAAACGCCTTCTCCAAGAGTGCTTTTAAAAGCTCTTGGAGAAGTACGTCCAAATCTTGTGATTTGCGTTCCGTTGATTCTGGAAAAGATATACAAGAATCAAATCCTTCCTATGATTTCAAAAGGAACTATGAGATGGACTCTCGCAATTCCTTTCCTTGACTCACTAATTTACTCTAAGATTCGTAAAAAACTTATAGATGCCTTCGGAGGAGAATTTGAAGAAGTCATTGTCGGTGGAGCACCATTGAATCATGAAGTGGAAGAATTCCTCTATAAAATAAAATTCCCTTTCACAGTTGGATATGGAATGACAGAATGTGGACCACTGATATCCTATACCCCTTGGAGAGAATTCATTGTCGGATCATCAGGTAAGACCCTACCAATAATGGAATCCAAAATCGAATCGGAAGACCCTGAAAATATTCCGGGAGAGATATGCGTGCGAGGCACCAATGTTATGAAGGGCTATTATCACAATCCGGAAGCCACGGAAGCGGTGCTCGATAAAGAGGGCTGGCTGCATACGGGAGATATGGGTACCAGAAGTGCAGACGGCACTCTATTTCTTAGAGGAAGGTCAAAAACCATGATTCTATCAGCTTCGGGACAAAATATTTATCCTGAGGAGATCGAAGCAAAGTTGAATAATATGCCATTTGTTGCTGAAAGCCTTGTGGTCGAAAGAGATGGTAAACTGGTGGCACTTGTATATCCTGACTATGATGCTGCCGACAAGCTTGGGATTTCAGTTGGTGATATGGATTCAGCAATGGAAAACGTCAGAAAGGAACTGAACAAGCTCGTTGCCCCATATGAGCAGATTTCAAAGATTATTCTTATGCCGAATGAATTTGAGAAAACTCCCAAAAGAAGTATCAAAAGATTTCTTTATACGCGATAAATAGCGGAAAGTCCGGGTATATAATTTCAACTTATAGAACATCATATAAGCATATCTCTCTATTTTTTAATGGGTTATATTTTTATTTGCACAATTCCAAATTTTATTGTAGCTTTGCACAATTTGTTATAAAGTGTTAAAACTTCTATTTCAAAAGATATTTACCCATGCTCACGCATAATTATAGCCGAATGCATTCCATTATGCCGGCTCTGTTGGTATTGACAGGATTTTTTATTCTTGCCATGTCTCAGTCTTGTTCAAAAGGCGGTAAGTCCAATACCGATACAGAGGCTACGGCCGGAGATAATCCCTATGACCGGGATTACTTCCATGCAGATAATGATATCGCTATGGTGGTGAGAAGCCTCGCCGATGCCATAAAAGTCGGTGAACCCCTTGATTCTACAGAATATGATTTTGAAGGTGTATTGACCGATGGACAAGGAGCCCCACTTTACACCGATGTTCAAGGTGGACCCGGGGTATGGGTTGTTGACGTGCTCGATAACAAAAACGTTACTATCCGCAACCTCTACCTTGGTGATTTATTGCCCGGAGATCTGGAAACATATATACTGCATACTCTCGGCCTAACAGGAGAAAACAGATTAAACTTCACTGCTCATGAAGCCGTCGACGATGATGAGACTGATATTGTAGTTTACGACTTGGGAGGTGGTTATCTCAGGTTTGAGGTAAGGGCAGGATTGGCTTCAAATGGTCTTGAAGGACCTTTGATGACTATTATTATGAGTTCGGAACCTCCGGCAGGGGTCGAAATGCAAAGAGCTGTGTAGCCTCAAATCTCGGTAGCGCCATTAGCTGGACATCTGCCCCACGGTCTTCTATCGTATTAGATGCCGTACCAACTTTCTTGCCCACACTTTCAAGTGCCGTCCGCACTGCAGTCAAAGCTTTTTCAGGAGTGTTGTTATCTTGAGAAAGATGACACAGAAAGATATGCTGCAACTCCGGATTGATGATTTCTTTCAGAAATGCAGCAGTCTGAGTATTGTCAAGATGACCTTCGTCAGTCTGGATTCTTGCTTTAAGATATTCCGGATATTTTCCCATTTTCAACATCTGAAGGTCGTAGTTAGCCTCTATGACAAGATAATTGGCGCGGCTCATATAATATCTTGCCCTGTCTTTTACAGCGCCAAGATCTGTGGCAAGAACAAAATGACGCTTATCGAATAAAATTGAGAAGCCCATATTGTCATATCCGTCATGGGGAACTTCAAATGCAGTAATCTCCAACTCTCCAATACTGAAAGGGATCTCCTTGAATATGGGGTTATGGTAATCTTTAAGACGCTTTGAAATGCTGTGGCGCTTCATTATTCCATTAAGAACCCGGTTAGTGCAAAACACCCTCAAATGCTTGTGCTTTCTCACTAATGTATAAACATACCTGACATGATCCGAATGGTCGTGGGTAAGAAGAACGCCAGTCACTTTAGCAATCTCTATACCATTCTTTTTCAACATGGATTCAATTTGATCTACCTTTACACCCACATCAATAATCACTCCTCCCGCTTGAGTGCCTATATAACAGCTGTTGCCACTTGATCCCGAACCCATAGAGAGATAATAAAGTCGGCGGTCGGATGAAGTTTCATTCTTTTTAGTTGGCTGCGGAATTTCTACAGAAGCATATATATTTCTCTTTATGGGAACTACCGGAGGTACATCCCCATAATCAATTTCCTCAAAAGGAATTTTCAACTGTCCTTCGAATGATATTTTTCTTCGAGCCATTTTAATGTGAATAAATCAAAAACATGGCCGGACGTTTGTCATAGTCATATTTCGCATGTTTCCACTTCGATGCCGGCATGGAAATAACACTTTCTTTTTCAGGATCTGTAAGGTCACATGCCACACAAATCAATGTGTCGCCTCTTAAAACATTCGCCAATGAAGCTACCATCCTGTTGTTTCTGTATGGTGTTTCTATAAAAATTTGAGTCATGTCGTTTTTACGCGACAAAGATTCAAGCTCCTTGAGCTTTCTTTCTCTCTCTTTCGGATCTATGGGAAGATAACCGTTAAAAGAAAATCCCTGTCCGTTAAAACCGGAAGCCATAAGGGCAAGTAATATACTTGAAGGTCCAACAAGTGGGATCACCCTCATCCCCTCCCGTTGTGCTATGCTAACCGGGAAAGCCCCGGGATCCGCTACCGCAGGACAACCCGCTTCACTCATAACACCAACAGCCTCACCCCGCCTGAGTGGTTCCAGATAGGCGCTGACCTCTGTGGCATCAGTATGACGGTTAAGCTCATAGAAAGTGACCGAGGCTATATTAAAACCCGGATCACAACGCTTTAGAAAACGTCGTGCAGTGCGAACATTTTCTACTATAATATGTCTTAACTGTTTGAGAATATCAAGATTACCTTCAGGCAAGGTGTCTCTTATAGGAGCATCACTGATATTTACAGGAATAAGATAAAGAGCGACTGTAAGTTCCATACATACAAAATTAATAAAAAAATTACTATTTTTGCATAAAAATAATCTGTTTTATGACGCTTCCCCAAGGATTTGTAACCCAGATGCGCAGCCTTCTTAAGGATGAAGCTGAGGATTTTTTTAAATCGATGGATGAACCGCCCGTTACTTCAATTAGGCTCAACAGACGCAAGCCGGGAGCAGCATTTGAAGACGCTACACCTGTCAAATGGTGCCCTGCAGGCTTCTATCTCCCTCAGCGACCATCCTTTACTTTGGATCCTCTTTTTCATGCAGGGGCTTATTACGTGCAGGATGCTTCTTCAATGATATATTTTGAAGTGACGGATAGAATTGTCAAATTTTTATCTGAATCTGTGGGAGCAGACACTCTTTTGCCTTTGTCGGTGATTGACATGTGTGCAGCCCCGGGTGGAAAGACCACTGCTATGATAGATGCTTTACCCGACGGGTCAAAAGTTATTGCCAACGAATTTATCAGCAAAAGAGCTGCCATTCTGAAAGAAAATCTATCGAAATGGGGATACCCGCTTGTTAATGTAACAAATTTCGATACCTCCCGTTTTTCCGATTCAGGAGATATGTTTGATATAGTTGCCGTTGATGCCCCATGTTCGGGAGAAGGGATGATGAGAAAGGAAGAGGCTGCCGTAACCCAATGGTCACCGGATCTTATAAATCAATGTTCCGCATTACAGAAAGAGATCCTTTCTAACGCCGTAAAAACTGTGAAACCCGGAGGGTTTCTCATATACTCTACATGTACCTTCAACTTGCAGGAAAATGAGGAGAATGCAGCATTTATAGCTGATTCTTTTGGGATGGTGCCATTTGATATGAAATTTCCTGTAGAATGGGGAATCCAACGCGGCATAGACTCGGATTTGCCGGTTTACAGATTTATGCCACATAAAACCAAAGGGGAAGGACTCTTCCTTACCATTTTCAGAAAACCGGGAGAATGGACTCCATCCATTAATCCGCAAAGAGATTCGAAAGGAAACATGCTACCAAAATTTAGTAAAAAGGCCAAACGTTCTACCAATAATTGTAAGGATCGAAAGTCTTCCGGTAAGTCAAAGCCGATCATGGAAGATTTGCCGGATATAGAGGAAATCCTGTCTCTCGATTTTGACCGTTCAAGATTCCCGGAAGTTGAACTGTCGGAAGAAGTGGCTATTGCTTATTTAAGAAAAGAAGCAATTGTCCTCCCGCCGGCAGCTCCAAGAGGATATGTTATTGTAACCTATCGTAATTTACCACTCGGATTAGCCAAGAACATCGGTAACCGCGCCAATAACCTTTTTCCCAAAAACAGAAGGATACTGATGCACTAAGTTTGAGGTTAATTTCCGGCTTAGGGTTAAAATAAATAACATCTACTTTTTGTTATATTAATTAGGATTATAAACGATAAATATAAAAGACCATGAAGTTTAAAACAAATGCGAAATGCGCAGGATGCTCATCAGCAATATTGGGAGCCGTAAGAAGTAAGTTCCCCAACCAAGAGTGGAGTCTTGATCTTTCAACAGAAGATAAAGTGCTTGAAAACCACGGTGTGCCCGATGACAGTGAACAGGCTGCTCAGGTGGTGAAAACAATAGAAGAAACCGGATTCAAAGGTTCATGGCTTACTCAGGGTGATAATAATCTCTAAGAAAAACCCTAATCCGGGAAATATCTAAGGAACCCGGCAGGAATCAGAAGCCGGTATCTCATCTGACGTATGATCGAAATAAGAAACGTGACAAAGTCGTATGGTACGCTCACAGTGCTTCACGACATTTCACTCACAATTCCCGAGGGAGAAATAATGGCAATTGTCGGACCATCCGGTGCCGGCAAAACTACTCTGCTCCAAATTGCCGGAACTCTTGACCGCCCCGATTCCGGAAGTGTATATTTCGACAACACCGATCTTTTCAGTCTGAAAGACCGTAAATTGTCGGAATTCCGGAATAAAAATATAGGGTTCGTTTTTCAATTCCATCAGCTTCTTCCGGAATTTTCCGCTCTGGAAAACGTAGCCATGCCGGCCTTGATAGCGGGCAGAAAAAGATCGGCAGCAATTGAA
>CAZXHO010000019.1:0-15546 GCA_964640365.1 uncultured Sangeribacter sp.
AAGGGACAATCAGAATGGCGAGGCAAACAAATCCGAATAAATGGGTTGAGTCTTAATTAATTCTGTAGGAGTAACACCTGAATAGCGACGGCATTCACGAATAAAATGCGACTGGTCGGCATAGCCGCAAGAATAGGCAATCTCGGTAAAAGAGTTAAAACCATTCTGCATAAACCACAGCGATTTCTGAAAACGAGTTATATTTGAATACTCCTTCGGTTTCATTCCGACCGCTTGAAAAAACACTCGTTCAAATTGTTTCCGGCTCAGGCATGCTATTTGAGCCATCTTTTCAACACTGATAGAAGAATTAAGAAATAATTGTTGCAGACTTACCTCCACTCTTTTTAAATTATAAATAGCAGATTCATTTAATCTTGTCAAGAGCCAACTTTCAATAATCCTGAGAGCCTCTTCAACATCTTCGGCGTTAAGGACCCTGTCAGCAAGAGCATTCAGGTTCCTATCTCCAAGTGAGAAACCGTCGATCTCCTGATTATAGAACGATGAAAGCGGGATATTGAAAACTGTTGCTATCGCATGTGGATAAAATACGACCACTATTGTTTCAAGTTCGCCCTTCGATTGGAGCTTTGTAGGAAAATTTACCTGACCGCTTATAGAGAATTTAGCTTGAAAAGCCTGAAATTCCGGAATATAAAACTGAGTTTGGCGATGAAAAATAATTTGGGGACATCCGATTGGGAAAGTCAGCGTATCAAGAATATCATTCGACTTCAAAACCCAATAATACCGAACAAACCGCTGAAGCCTCCCGCACGGCCGATAAAAATCCATTCCCATCTAAAATCAATCCTCCCTATCCGGCTTTTTATAATTATTTAATGGATCACATACCAATCCTTCAAATAACCCATGCATTTTTCTAACTGATGGATAAGAAAGATCAGGAACAGCAATCCCTGATTGAGGAATAACTTCATCAATTTGATTAAACAACCTCATTATTGCACGTCCTATTGCCCAAGCTAAATTAACCGGCACCGCATTTCCAATCTGTTTATATTTAGCAGCAAGAGAACCACAAAATTCCCAATCATCGGGAAACGTTTGAATTCTGGCATATTCACGAACAGTCAGCGGCCTGGTTTCAATCGGATGGCATCTCTCAGTCTGCTTTTGAGCCGGTGCACAGGTTAGAGTCAGACTTGCTTCATCCATAGAAAGCCGCCGTGCCATGCCAGTTTTACCTCCGCCCAAATAATAACTGCCTTTCATATATTCTTTAGCGATTTCTTCAGGCAGGTCTCGCCAATCTCCGCCTTCCGGCACAAGCTTCATTACATGTTCTTTTGCCGGAGGATATTTTTGTCCTTCACTTTCGGGAACATCACAATCATAAAGATCACCGGCAAAGAAGGCATCTCTAAGCGTACGAATATCTCCACATACTGACGGCCATTTGAAATTGACAAGAGGAGCAATATCATTCCGAATTGCAATGAGGATCAATCTCTCCCTCTTTTGAGGAACATTATAAAGTATGGACCTAAGCACTCGAGGTTCAATTAAGGTGTAACCAAGTTCTGCAATAACAGATTTTATGGTCTGAATCGTTCGTCCATTATCATGTTCTAACAATCCCTTTACATTTTCAGCAAAAAAAACTTTTGGTTGAATTTCTTTCACAGCTCGAGCCAATTCAAAGAAAAGAGTACCTCGAGTTTCCTCAAATCCAAGTCGTTTTCCGGCATAAGAAAATGCTTGACAGGGAAATCCTCCGGTCAATAAATCAACTTTACCTTCATATGGAGTAAAATCTATATCATGTATATCACCCTGAATCACATTCCAATTTGGCATGTTCTTTTGAAGTGTTGCACAGGCATCCTTATCAAACTCATTAAGTAGTAGATGTTTGAAACCCGCCTTATGCATGCCTAATGCAAGTCCTCCACCTCCTGCAAAGAGTTCGATTGATGTAAAAATCCTTCGGGGATCAACCTCGCTTTCCTCTTTCCAAGAATTGTTCAACATCGCTGAAATTTCAGAAAAAGAAGAAAGTTCAGAAGCAATAAGATATTTCTTATTATTTACGTCCGAATGAATGTTACACTTCCCGTTGGCTATCCATTTGTCAACAGTTGCACGTGAAACACCCATAATGTCTGCAAAATTATTGAGCGATATGTGCGTATTCCGGGTCATTAATTTTTAAATTTATCAAAACCCTCGTATGATTTAAAAGCGAGAAGATACAAACTGGTTAGAATGTCTGCATGTTCTTTGGTAAGTTCATCATAAACGGTATTTTTGAGAGCAAGTCCCGGATTATCCTTAACTACGTCACCAATGATTTGAGGGAGAGCCCTACATAACCTGAAGAATGCATCCTCAATTCCGAATACCAGAGCATAAAATTTATCCATTGACATTCTGCGAATTTTTTTGTGCTCACGAGATCTGCCGTCAAGCGATATTTTCCAAGCCTCATCTCGTGAACGCTTAGAGATTACCTCGACAAGATAACACGTTGCTTCATCGTCATCCAATATTTTTCCCTGCATTTTCATGTAGGTCTTCTGAGATGAAGCAGAATTCATAGTATTATGTTTATTCTTCATCTCCACATAGATATGCAATGCATCATTTTCCACGTCAAAACCAATGGCAGGCACCACCCATCCATTACCTGCATAATTGAAAAGGTTCTGATGAAAATATCCAATCCGATTGGTATTAGATTTGTCTATCTGCCGGAAGCACTCATCTTCTACTGCTTGTTGAATTGTCTTACCATAAACTTTGGCATCAAATGTCAACTTTATGGGATCAATAATATTTTCATTAAATTGACCGAGAGTAATTTCACGACGGTATGCTTCAACAGTCTTTTTAACGTGTTCGTAAATATCTTCATCTGAGATGAAGCCGAGATTATATTTATGTTTCACAGTTGTAAAGCGGAAAACTTCCGGGTGGGCAGACAGGCGACCAATCCTCTTGCGACCATCAGGAAGTTCCTTAATATATTGAAATAAGTTTTTACTTACATCCGGAGGTCTTTTGTCTGCGCGTGCGCACATATATAGATGCAAAGATACATAAAAATTCTCATATATTCTCACAGACAAATTTTCCAAAGAAACCAAGATATCCATCCTCAGAAATCTCATTTTTATGAATTATGACTTTATTTCAGGATACCGGATGACGCTCCTGATTGTTTTGAAATTTCGTCATTTCGATTGATTTTCTTACCAAATCCAAAGGTATAGGTTGCTGACAACTGTACAAAAGCATGACGGGAAGCATTGCTAGTCCAGCGACTGACTGAATAGTTAGGACTATTCATAGTGTCGTGTGTGGCACACCAGTTCCAGCGTTGTAGATTTTGGGCTGTCACAATAATATTCCATTTCGCATTGCTCCATCCTGCCTGTAGAATAAAAACATCTTTGTTTCTTGTCCATAGACCCGACATGGAGTCATAATTATCAGTTGCGTCTGCAGACTTATAAGAAATAGCGAAATTAAAATTCTCTAAATAGTATAAAGCTTGAATATAATAGCTGATACAAGAATGGTCGAAATTGTATGGTTTACCATTTTGAACATATAAGTGTGCCAGTTGTCCTGACAAATATAATGTTCTGTCTAAAAGTTTAAGTGATGCATTTAAGCCATAATTGTAATGCCGGAATGTACCGATTGGTTGTTGGATAGTTCGGATGATTCCATCAGGGGTTGCTTCATAGACAAAGGCTGCCCTATTACCGATAAAAAACGTTCCTCCAAACAAGTTAATGTTAAATTTATTAGTAGGTATAAAGGTGTAATTCAACCATATGTCATAGCTCCGATGCGACTTTAACATAGGATTTCCCGTATGCCAAAGAAAAGGTGAAACATGCACGATATTTTCACTTTTATAGTTAGAGGATGGAGGCCACACTGCATAATGGAATACTGCACCAAAAGTATTCTTTTTGTTTGGTACAAATCTCAAGGATGCGTCAAGATAAGGACATTCCAAATTAGAATTATTATCGTTTAAACGAGTTGACATCCAGTCCCATCCTATTCCTAAAGAGGTAGACAGTTTCGCTAACTTAAAATTATAAGTTGCTCCAATCTGACCAAATTTTGTAGTAGAGTTATCTAATGCATTTACCGACCCATTGTAAATTGTTCTATTATGTTCATAGATCCCCCTGAAATGTGCGCTAAAAGATTGCTTATCGGAGATAGTTTGGCTATAAGTCAGTCGGAAATTTCCATCGTGGGTGTCGTCATTGGCAGCATTATATATGGGAGACATAAGAGATTCAAGATATCGTGAGCTTTGATCTGTATGGGAATAGGAATAATCCAACGATGCAGTGAGTGAATTATTTTTTGGAAGGCTGAAAAAGTAATATCCGGAGTAGTTAAGATATTTTGCTTTCTGAGTTGATTCCGAATAATATTCATCTATTGCGGTAGGAGCATACGAATATCTTACCTGACCTTCATTATCATTATGCGGCAACCGTTCAATACCGAATGCCACCAGATTATTGACAGTAATTTTATCTCCGGAATAAAGAGCCCTGAAGCTTGTTTCATAATTCTGTTTCCTATACTTGGAACTTTTAGTTGTAGATTCTCTTTGGAAACTCTTGATTTCTCCGTTATCCTGCGGTAAATGGAATGTCTCTATCTGATCTATTCCAAAATGATTGTTAGCCATATAGTATCCGTATCCCATCACGTCATATGTCATTTTGTCCTTTACAAATCTTGCATTAGCCTGAACGGAACCTGAATTGGCAATAAAATTCTCAACGCCAAGTGTCTTTATATATCCTCCATACTCATACTTTATCATTCTGAAATTAATGACATACTTTTTACCTTGGAATCTTGGATCAGACGGGAATTCCAGATATTCAACAGTCTTCACATCGGTAATCCTCATCATTTTTAAGTCTGATTCGGTTGCCGGTACAAAGTCTATGAACATTGCAACAGGTTCTCCTACAGTTGTTGATACAGATGAGGATCCCAGACGTGTATTGAGTTGAGGGATAGCCATTCTGCCAAGCAGATCAGTAGCAGTCTGCGATGCATTTTTCTGACGTTGTGTGGGACGATAAATGCTTCTATCAACAAATAATGATGCATCATCTCCTTCAACCGTTACAGTCTTTAAATGTATCGGCTGTTCGGTCATTAGGACTGTTCCTACATTAAATGAGTCAAATTTCTTATAAGTGGTCTTATAACCGACACATGAAAGTTTAGCAAGAATCCCTTGCCGGTCACAAGGTATAGAGAATCTGCCCGAATCATCAGTTATGCCATATGTCAGAACTGTAGAGTCTTTTGGTGAAAGGAGCATGACAGTTGCCGCTATGACCGGCTCATTGTCTCTACCAATAGCCTTTCCTGTATAAACATATCTGCCATGCTGCAATGCCTCAAGATAATAAGTATCGCGAGATCTTACCACCGTTACCGGATTAAGACCTATTGCCTGCCGGAGGGCATCATAAGGATTGTCAGCTTTTACAATAGCACTTGTCTTGTAGTTCTCCAGTTCATTATAGATGAAATTGATGTCAAGTTCCGGATGGTTTTCCATTATTATGCGCACAGCCTTAGGCAGAGGGGTGGAGGTAAAACGGTAGGAGAAGGTTTCGGCTTCCGCCCAAAAGACTATCAGGATGACTGAAAGTAGTGTGATAATTCGTGCCATTGATTAATCTATAGTTAAGGTTTTATCTTTGACAGTCAGAGCTATTTGCTCAAAATTATTGAGACTTTCAACTATCTCCTCAATTGGAAGAGCTTGATTCCAACGGTAGTAAAGGCGAAGTGTTTTGGCAGCATTATTCCTAAAAATTACTTCATAGCCATAATAAGTGCCAATTCTTTCCATTATAGCTTCAAGGGTCTCATCATCAAACACCTGTATTTCCGGTGTTGCCAGTTCCATAGTCTCAACCCTCTTCACAGTATCCGGCTGAGAAACCGTCTGATTATCAACAATTGTTTTTTCAGCTTCCGGAGTTGTCACTGAATTATTGGTGGTAACGTTGTGTATGCTAACTCCCACGATAGCAGCAACCGCTGCCACGGAAGCAATCCCTATAGCGATACTCGCTGCAGTTTTGCGCGAAAATAACCGTGTCATCCAACTGTGTTGACGGCTTTCGGCACTAAGGTGATTGGCAACAAACTTTTCCCATTCATTTTCTATATCCGGGGTTACAATGGGCCCGAGGCTCGACTTTGTTTTGTCAAGCATATCAAATGTCTCCTTCACCTCCGGGTCTTGGAGCATTGCCTCAATCTCCTTAACCGAATAGTGTTCCGGATTTTCCATGGCATCAAGTAGTCGGTCTATTTTATCCATTTTTAGAAAGTTTTTCGCGTAACACATCTATTGCATGACGAAGATGTTTATAGACAGCCACCTTGCTAATCCCCAGCTGCTCCGAAATCTCCTCATAGCTCAGCCCTTCCGTATACCTTAAATTAACCACTCGCCTACATGCTTCAGTCAAGTCATTGGAAACTGTTGACCGGATCAGCGCTATAGTGTAGCCATCCGGCCAATCTTCATCAGCAATTTCCTCCTCCCCTACTGCATAGACAGCTTTTAGGCGGTCATGAACTGAAAGACTCCGTATATGTTTAAGGCAACGGTTGCGTACGGCTGTCATGAGATATGGAGCAGACACTTCTGCCTTTCCCGAAACCAATAGGGATTCAAAGACATCGTGCACTATGTCTCTTGCCACATTGTCTTCACGCAGAATCAACATAGCGAGCCGATACATCGCTGTATAATGCGTGCGGAAAAGCTGTCCTATTTCATCATATTTCGTCATACATCTCTATGACCCTTAACCCTTCGAAAAACTAACCTCTAAAATAATAATTTTTTTCAAAAGACCATATTCATTCAAAAACCAACAGCAAATATTAAGGTCCAAACTTATAAAAAATAACGCGAGTCCGGAATAACTGAACACGCGCTATAAATTAATCTTGTTAGATTATAAATTATTATTTCTCATTTATATTCAAATGGTAACGAATGCTTAAGATTGGTTGAAGAAGCACCGATATGAACTTTAAATTTACCGGGTTCAACAACCCATTTATGCCTGCTGTCATCAAAATACTTCAGTTCCTCCAGAGTTATCTTAAAGCTGACTGTTTTAGTCTCTCCCGGTGCAATCTTAACTTTGCTGAAACCTTTCAGTTCCTTCTCAGGGCGTGGCAAAGAAGATTTTAAATCCGAGATGTAAAGCTGTACAATCTCACTGCCCGCAACTCCACCTTTATTGGTAACGGGCACTGTAATCGTTATAACATCATTTTCTCCTATAACATTAGCTGAAATTTCCGGTTTGCCATATTCAAATTCAGTATAGCTCAGTCCATGCCCGAATGGGAAAAGAGCCGGTATCTTTTTAGTGTCATGCCAACGGTAACCAACCAGAATATCTTCCATATATTTCTGTTTAGGATTCTTTCCTCCCTCTATAACTGAACCCGGAATTGCAACCACATCCTCGCTACCCGATTCTATTCCGGGATAAGAGATCTCTCCAAACGAATTTGCACCGCAATCCTCAAGTTTTACAGGAATGGAATAAGGTAGTTTACCGGAAGGGTTAATATTTCCTGCAACCGCATCTGCGAGTGAAGCGCCTCCCATTGTGCCCAGATAAGAAGTATGGAGTATTGCCTCCACATCGTTCACCCAAGGCATGGCGTAAGCATTTCCTGATATATTTGCAATTACAATGTTTGGATTTACCTCTATCAACTCTTCTATGAGTTGGTTCTGACCGAATGGAAGTTCATACTCTCTACGATCCGTACTTTCACAATCCTGCCAGGCATTTTTATTAAGCCCTCCTATATAAATGATTACATCAGCTTCTTGAGCCATTGCAACAGCTTCTGCCCTCAATTTATCCTGCACCTCCTGAGGAATCGTATCCTCCGCCTCATAGAGAGTGCGACCACATGTATAGCCGGGAGCAAATTTGATTTTATTACCATAAATTTCTTTAAGTGCAGACAAGGGAGAGATGTAATCTTTAGGTTTCAATTCTGAAGAACCGCCACCATCCGTCAGTCGTCTTGTAGCGTTGTCTCCAACAACAAGAATCGTGTTGTATTTAGAACCGTCCAAAGGTAGGATACCTGAATTCTTGAGCATCACAATTGATTCATCACCAATCAATTTGGCTGCAGCATAATGTTCCGGGGTACACTTGGATCCATAAGGCTTATCACTATTCATCGATGTGCGGAAGATGAGACGAAGAATATTGCGAGCCTTATAGTCCACACTACTTTCAGGCACTTCCCCACTCTTAATCATATTCAGGTAGGGATTAGCCAGATAATAGTCATCATATCCAAAAGAACTTTCGCTTGTAAGACCGTTGGTATATGATCCCATCTCAATGTCGAGTCCGTTGAGGGCAGCCTGTTTTGTATCGTGGGCACCTCCCCAGTCGGTAATCACAACTCCGTCGAAGCCCCATTCTCCTCTGAGTATATCATTGAGTAACCGAGCATTATGACAACAGTGTTCACCCCAAATCTGGTTGTATGCTCCCATTATAGCCCATGCACCTCCATCCTGTACCGCCTTCTTGAATGCAGGAAGATATATCTCGTAAAGCGCACGGTCGGAAAGCTCGACATCAACCGTACCCCTCCATTTTTCCTGATTATTCAAAGCAAAATGCTTCACACATGCGGCAACCCCATTTTTTTGTAATTCCTGAATATAAGGCACCACCATTACGCCTGCAAGATATGGATCTTCACCCATGTACTCAAAGTTTCTTCCGTTCAAAGGAGTGCGATATATGTTCACTCCAGGTCCAAGTAGCACATCCTTTTCGCGATAACGTGCCTCCTCACCAATGCTTTTTCCATAAAGGGCAGCAAGTTCCGTATTCCATGTTGCTGCAAGAGCCGTAAGTGCCGGGAAAGCTGTTATGGAGTCATTAGTCCATCCCGCGTAACCCCAGTCATTCCAATTTATCTCGGCTCGCACGCCGTGGGGACCATCACTCATCCATATCTCAGGAATTCCAAGGCGTTGAACACCGGGTGTAGAAAATTTACTCTGGGCATGGCATAACGCCACTTTCTCCTCAAGAGTCATACGCGAAAGTGCATCTGCCACACGTTTCTCCATATCGGCATTTTTATCAAGATAAACCGGAGTTTCTGCTGCAATATTCATTCCGAATGTTGCGGCACCCAATGCCAAAGTAATTATTAATTTATTCATATTTTCATAATGTAGGATGTCTAATCATTTAACGCCACTTTTTAGCCGGAAGTCCCTAACATCTCAAAAACAATCACTTGGCATAAATACTCAATATGGCATCTTTGAGATCGGGAGATGTGGCATTCACTTTAATCTCCCCTTTATCACCATTATTCCGGACAATTAGCAAAGCTCTTCCATAGAATGCCTTCCTCTTGTCTGATTTAAACGGTTCCAATGAAATTGGTGAACCATTGTCAACGCCGGCATTCAGGCCACTTCCTTCAACAGAAAACTGAATTTCATTTTCAGCAAGCGGACATAAGTTACCGTCTTTATCCACCACTTCTACCGCCACATAACACAAGTCTGTGCCATCAGCATTAATAATGTTCCTATCAGGATTTAAACGAAGCGCATAGGGTTCGGATGCAGTCTTAACAATGGTTCGTTTCACTTCTTTGCCCTCTTTTCGGCTTATAGCTTCTATCTTCCCGGGTTTATAGGGCACGCGCCAGCTTACATGATAGGCATTGCCTTCCGGTTTCTTTGAACCAAGAGACTTACCATTCAGGAACAGTTCCACTTCATCAGCATTGTTAAAGTAAGCCCATACATCCACTTCTTCTCCTTCATTCCAATTCCAGTGTGGGAAAATATGAAGCACATCCAAATCAGGACGCCAACGGCTTTGATACATATAGTAGCTGTCTTTAGGATTTCCGGCAAGGTCAACAAGACCGAAATAAGAACTTCTTGCGGGCCAGCCATAAGGTGTCGGCTCTCCAAGATAATCAAAACCGGTCCAAACGAACTGCCCCATAATAAAATCATTATCTTCTACATGACGCATTGTTCCTTCATGGGTATTTCCCCAAGGAGCATGGCAGTTATCGTAAGACGAGCATGAAAATGAAGGATCAAAGAAAGGTTTATCCCAACGCTCGGGCCACAGAAATATCGAATCGGAGGGCATTCTGTAGTAACCGCGTGTCTGAAGTGCTGAAACACTCTCAGTCACGATGAAAGGTTTACCGGGAAAATTGACAGGCACCTCCTTAAACCAGTCGTCATGGTAATTAAAGCCAATGATGTCAAGCGCACCACTGCGGAAAAGATGATTACCGGGATCCGGTTCATTACATCCTGCCGTCACCGGACGTGTGGGATCCAGTTCATGAGTCATATCGACAAGCTTTTTGGTAAGAAGCGAATTGACTGTCATAGGTCCTCCCTCCTCAGCAAGCATATCTTTACCGTGTCCAAAATTAAGAATTAGATTAGCTTCTTCCAGAGAAAGGGTGTCGGCATTAGCATCGCTCCACTGTTCCAATACCTCATTACCTATACTCCATATAATGATAGAAGGATGATTGCGGTCGCGTACTATTAAATCGGTGAGATCCCTTTCATGCCATTCAGGAAAATAACGAGAATAGTCATGAGCTGTCTTCTTCTTTCGCCACATGTCGAAAGTTTCATCCATAACCATAAAACCAAGCGAATCACAAAGTTCCAGCAATTCGGGAGCCGGTGGATTATGAGAAGAACGGATAGCATTTGCACCCATATTCTTCAATATCTTCAATTGACGCGCAATAGCAGCTTTATTGACTACAGCTCCGAGAGCACCTGCATCATGATGAAGACACACCCCGTTAATCTTCATCCCCTCTCCATTCAGCGAAAATCCCTTTTTATCATCAAAGTCAAGAAAGCGCAATCCCGTCTTAGTAACAAGCCTATCAACCGTCCCCTCAAGCCCATTACTCTCCTTTACCCCCTTAATCTCCTTATCCCCCTTAACCACCTTATCCTCCTTAATCTCCTTAATCTCCTTATCCACCTTAACCTCATTCACCACCTCATACATCCTCGGCCGTTTTACAGACCACAATACCGGATCTCGCACGATAAGCTCCTGAGCAACCTCTACTGATGCACCCCCTTCAATCGCAAGCGGACTGGAAGCGCTCGCCACAATCTTACCATCCGGAGCTTTTACATACGTATCGAGCGTGGCTGCAACCTGACCATTACTCTCATTCTCAACTTTCGTGAACACAGTCAGATCCGCAACCTCTTTTGTCACATTATCCTGTCGCACAAAAGTTCCCCATTTAGCTATATGAACGGGATTAAGCACCCTAAGCCAGACATGCCGGTAAATTCCACAACCGCTATACCATCTGGAATTAGGCTGTTCCGCATTGTCGACTCTCACAGCCACTACATTTTCACCCGGTTTAAGCCATGGAGTCAGATTATAATTAAAAGAAGCATAACCATAAGGACGTGTGCCAAGTTCATGCCCGTTTATGAACACAGTAGCATTCATATAGACACCGTCAAAATCAATATAAACCTCTTTCCCCTTCATTTCCGGAGTTAGAGAGAATGTTTTTCTATACCAACCTGTCCCCCCGGGAAGAGCTCCACCGCCCGTTCCGGAAGGATTATCCTTACTGAATGTTCCTTCTATAGCCCAATCATGAGGAAGGTCAAGATTCCGCCAGGAAGAATCCTTAAAATCCACGTCAGAATAAGCGGGATTATCCCCGAGCAAAAACTTCCAGCCTTTATCGAAAGAGATAGCCCTATTATCGGTCCCCGCCCACGCTTGTGCTACGCAGGCAAGGAGACCGATGCAAGCCATTAATAACCTAAAAAAACCTTTATTCATCTTAAAGTCTCCTGTAAAACTCAGTTCTTGTGTAAAATTATTAATTATGAGCTATTTATAACTTAATCTTAATTTCCGAGCCTGTATACTTCACTTTCTGCCCCTTTGCTTCTCGGGTATATCCTACAGGGGACTCGGGTGATACTTTAACTACATTAAAAACACGTTCCTTTAACATACCGGGGAATTCCCCTTTCCGATCGCCGATAGTTAGTGTTTGAGAGGCATCATCATAACTGAACGGAATCATGACATATGCACCCTTTTCATAATTATAATTCAGGTTCTCATCCTCATAGAGAGTAAACTCTCCGTTATCACCGGCATATACGTATACATTTATCACGTCTGCCGGCCTCTGATCAGAATATTGCATTTCAGGACCAAACGGTATTATGGCACCGGATCTGACATATAGCGGCAACTGCTCATATGGTGCCGCCATTACAAGGCTTTCACCTCCATTTGAAACAACCTTACCGGTATAGAAATCATACCATACGGCACCCTTTGGAAAATAGATCTCTCTCTCTCGGTCGCCATACTTATACACAGGTGCCACAAGAAATGCGTTCCCGAACATATACTGGTCACCAATTTCACGTGTAGCCTTGTCAGCCGTGAACTCCATAACCATCGGACGCATCACCGTGTAATCATCGAAATATGTCTTTCCTGCCAAAGAGTAAATATATGGCATCAAGTCATAGCGAAGATTAGTATAGTACACCACCGATTTGTAGGCTGGATGGTTTTCAGGCGCAATATTAAATATTTCCCTGTATGGCCACTGTCCGTGCGCACGGAAAAGTGGTGCGAAAGCCCCGAACTGATACCAACGCGTATTTAGTTCTCTCCATTCCTTGAGATCTTCGTTCTCTCTTCCTGTCTGATTATAGTCAGCCTGCGCTTTTACGAAACGGTCTTCCACACAAAAACCGCCTATGTCCATCGTCCACCAAGGAATTCCACTCATTGCGAAATTCAAACCGGCAGATATCTGAGCTTTCATGTCCTCCCATCTGGTTGCTATATCACCGCTCCATGTGGCTGTGGAATATCTCTGCAAGCCGGCAAATCCGGAACGAGTGAGGAGGAACACACGTCTGTCGGGATCAACTCCGCGCTGGCCGTTATATATGGCATCGGCATTGACAAGTGCGTAGGCATTGAAATATTTCGTAGAAGGCCCGAGCGCCGTAGGTGTGATCAAATCCTTACGGTATTTGATATCGGTGCAATCTCGGATATTAGGTTCCGAAGCATCCATCCACCACGCATCGATTCCAAGGGGCACATAATGATCGTTGATCTGGTTCCAGAATAGTTTACGTGCCTCTGGGTCATAAGCATCATAGAAAGAACCAAGGTAGCCGGGACCTACCCAGTCGCGGATACTGTCCTGAACCGGCAGCTTATACATCCAGCCCTTCTCATCAAATTCCTTATAGTGGTCGGTAGTAACATAGAACTTCGGCCATACAGAAATCATGACCCTTCCGTTCATATCGTGTATGGAATCAACCATACCTTTTGGATCAGGGAAACGGTCGCGGTCAAATTCATGGCTTCCCCATGAATCCTGTTTCCAATGAAGCCAGTCTATCACGATGTTATCAATAGGTATACCCCTCCGACGGAATTCTGCCAGAGTTGACAACACCTCTTCCTGAGTATTGTATTTTTCACGACTTTGCCAATAACCCATAGCCCATTTCGGCATGATCGGAGCTTTGCCCGTAAGCATACGGTAACCGGATATAACGTCATCCATATTGTCACCATACACGAAATAATAATCTATACCATCCTGCATCTCTCCCCACCAACTCATATTAAGCTGTTCTTTGGGATCGCGCGGATTATAAACCCTCAGACTGCAGTAAGCCACCGAGCCGTTCGGCTCCCACTCAATCTTAATAGGCACTCGTTTCCCAGCCTTAAGATTAACAGAAAATTTAAAACTATTGGGATTCCATGCAGTGCGCCATCGTTCCGGCACTACCTCACGGTTGTCAATAGATACTTTCTGATAGCCTGAATAATAGAGTATAAATTTATATTCACCAGTTTCTGAAGCCTCAATCTCACCTTCATAGGTGACATGTGAACCGACAAAATCGAAATTCTGCGGAAGATTTACAACGTGTGAGAGATCTCCTCTTATTAAGTGCTCAAAATAAATTGAGTCTTCACGCTGAACTATAGGGTTTGCCGAAGAGGTAGGTGCAGGATGATAAGTGCCGGTAAGAGCTCCCTCCTTCCCCTCCTTATCAAATAGCTTGAAGACATCCCCCAGTTGATTATATCCGTCAGGATTTCCCCAGCGGCACAGAGAATAACTGTCCCATAAGATTCCATAATTGTCAGTAGACACTACAAATGGCACAGAGACCTTTGTATTGTATTGGAAAAGTTCTTCATTCTTTCCTTTATAGTTGAATTCGTCCGACTGATGCTGTCCCAGTCCGTAAATTCCCTCTTCATCCGATAGCGAACGGAAAACCTGACGGACTGTATAGCCCTTGGTACCTTCCACTTCTATGGGCGAGAATTCTCTACCTCCCTCTGCTTCTGCCACTATCAAGCGACCTTCGGAGTCATAGAATTTCACATCACCGCTTGCCAATGAAACTGATGCCCGTATAGAAGAAGTAAATAATGAAATTGTAGAATCCGTCTCTTCGATTTTATAATCAGTCTTGATCTCAGGAGTCACCACGACAAGACTTTCATCGGGTGCAAATGTTTTATCGGGAGTTGCAGACACACGGATTATCTTATCACTGAATACCTGAAGACGCACACGTTTGACATCGTTTTCTTTATCAGGAGAGATATTTACAATAATCCCTCGATCGGTCTTCTCATACTTTCCGCTTCCACAGGCTACGAAAAGAGACGCGGAAAGCAATAACATAGAAAGGGGGCGAAGTTTCATATATTAGAGGTTAGATTTTTTCAGTTATGCAAAATTACATACTAATAACATTTTCAAACGTACTCTCTTGTTGAATTGGAAGAGTATTTTTGAATTGAAAGGGGAAATAATGTTAAATTAAACGGTATAATTTGTTTCCTTCCCCTCCTTATCTTGATAGACAGAAGGTAAAATTCCAAATTCGTCTTTAAAATACTTACTAAACACTTTTGGATTATTGAAACCAGTCTGGTAAGCTATTTCCGATACATTCAGTTGGCTTTCGCGCAACAACTGAGCCGCGCGTTTAAGTCGTATCACTCTTATAAATTCAATCGGAGTTTTCCCGGTGATCTGCTTTACTTTTTTATACAAACGCACGCGACTCATCCCTAAGGCACTACTCAACTCTTCTACCGAAAGATCGGAGCGGTCAAGATTATCAGAAACATATTTCATCGCTTTCTCTATCAATTTTTCATCAAGAGGAGTGATTTCAATATGTTCCGGTTCCGGGTCTATAAGGGTTCGACCCGCACCTTTAGCTGTAAGTGCCACAAGCCTCTTCATTCTGAGACGAAGTACATCCAGATTAAAGGGTTTGGTGATATAATCGTCAGCGCCGATAGTCAGTCCTTCGAGCTTAACACCGAGATCATGTTTAGCAGTAATGATAATCAAAGG
>CAZXHO010000020.1:0-15341 GCA_964640365.1 uncultured Sangeribacter sp.
CAAAAAATATAATCTTTAGGTTCGGCATGATGGCGGGTGTTGGTCTCGTGATGACAGCCTGTGCCGGAGAAGAGATCTATCAGCCGACAAGGGCAGGTATTCCACAAGCTTCCGACTATCAGATCGGAATCACAGTGGACGATATGAATAATGTTGAACTTAACATTCTTGATAAAAATGGCAACAGAGCCACAGGGGTGTATCCTATCTGGTATGTTAATGAAAGCACCCGCCCATCTACGGCACTCACTTACCGTGACCTTATTACGATCGCCGGTGAGTATCCGGTAGAGATGAAGGTGGGAAATCCCAACGGTGTGTCCGATGGTTCTGTTACAGGAACTATAAGCATAACAAAGACAATATTCGATTTCACTCCCTATATGTCTGCGCTCACCAACGGCTCTACTAAAGAATGGGCAGTTGACGGAACAAAAGACGGCAATATGGGATGTGGTCCCGATGCATCAAGTCCAACCGGATGGTGGAATGGTGGTCCCGGAGCGAAAGAAGCTGAAGGCGTATATGCAAATGTCCTGATATTTGGCAATACCGGAGCTGAAACAACCGGAAGTTATGTCTACGATCCCGGCACATCAGGTACAATGTATGTAAATACAGGCGTGCATTCTCTTCCAGGTTATGAGGTAAACAATCCTGACGATGGAGCCGATTTCAGGGTTAACGCAAAAGTTGTGGAAACCACTTTCACACTCTCCCCTGAGGGAGCCAACCTTTATCTCGTGCTCCCTGCCAATACTCCCTTCCCCTATATCCCTTCTGAAGCCGGATTTGAAAACCCGAAATACCGAATTACAAATTTCAGCAAAAATGAAATTACACTTGTGCAGGAACTCAGTGGAATAGCATGGCAGTATATCATAGCTCCTAAAGCGGATGCAGATGTAACGACTACCGGTTTTAAATATGACTATGAACACAACCTTTGGAAAGACGCTGAGGTATCGGTTGCTTCAACATGGTTTGCAGATGGCAGCTGGAGTCCTGTTGATCAACCCGATGTCACCCTTACAGAGAATAAGGGCATCAAGTTCCATACTCCTGCAAATATGGGTAACGACCAGTGGCAGGGACAGGTACATGTTGAAACCAATATAGTGGTACATTCAGGAGTAACCTACGACTTCTCCTGCAATGTAAATGTGCCCAAAGCCGGAGCTGTAACTGTTAAGGTGCAGAAACAAGGTGATGATGATACTTATTTCACTGCTGACAGAGTAGATGTAGAGCCAAACGGATCTATAGTATGGTTCTCCGATGTTGAAGGATTCGACGGAGATCTTAAGATAGCATTTGACTTTGCAGGATTCGGAGATTGCGACATCGAAGTAAGCAATATCGTATTCAAGGAACATCAATATAACGACGGAACTATAATTCCCGCAGCAGCCCAGGCTCCCGCTATTGCAGACGGAGATAACATTTTTGCCGGATTTGAGGTTGTTAAATATTCTACCTGGTTTGCAGATTCAAGCTGGAGCACTGATCCCATAGCACAGCCGGAAATTATTTTCCTTAACGATGGCTACAGCTTCATTTCTCCGGAAGGAATCGGTTCTGATCAGTGGCAAGGTCAGGTACATGTATGGACCAATGTGGAAACATCGGCAGAAAATAAATATGATTTCCTCATGACTATAGAATCTGATAAGGATATTAAAGGTGTGACGGTAAAGATACAGAAAGGTGATTCTCTTGGAGAAGACGGTGATACGGATGACAATACGTTTATCACTCTTGATCGGGTTGATGTAGAAGCCGGTACTCCATATCTATATTTCTTCAAGAATAAACAAGGTGTCGATACCAAAAATCTACAGGTATGCATGGACTATGCCGGAGCCCCGAATAAATCAAATATCACCGTATCCGGAATCAAGATGCAGATAGCAAAATAAATCTTTTACAACCATATGACATGAGTTCCCCGGCTCTGAAATGGGAGCCGGGGAATCATAATACTTGTAAATATAAGCTCAAATCTATAACCGGTATTTATCTGATGAAAAATTATACTTACATGCTTTCAGCCTTAACTCTTTCTTTAGCTGCAGGATGTATATCGGCAGGCTGCGCGGAGAAGGCAAAAGCAAAAACTGAAGAAATAAAATTCGTACAAGTGCAGGGTGCCGATCTGATCAAACCTGACGGTTCAAAACTTTTTATTCAGGGCACAAATCTCGGAAACTGGCTCAATCCCGAAGGCTATATGTTCGGTTTCCAGAGAATGAATGCACCACGCCAGATTAACGATCTTTTCTGTCACCTTGTCGGTCCTGACAAGACAGCAGAATTCTGGCAGCAATTCAAAGATAACTACATCACGAAGGCTGACATAGATTATATTGCCTCCACAGGTGCCAACACTATCCGACTTCCTTTCCACTACAAACTTTTTACAGATGAAGATTACATGGGTCTCTCCTCTGCTCAGGATGGATTCGCACGTATTGATAGTGTAGTCAACTGGTGCCGTGACAATAATCTCTATCTTATCCTCGATATGCACGATGCCCCCGGCGGACAAACCGGTGACAATATCGATGATTCTTACGGTTATCCTTGGTTAATGGAAAGTGAGAAGAGTCAGGCTCAGTTCTGCGACATATGGCGTAAAATTGCCGAATATTACAAAAATGAACCCGTGATATTAGGTTACGAACTTATCAACGAACCGATCGCTACCTATTTTGACAACCAAGATGAACTGAATTCTAAGCTTGAGCCACTTCAAAAACGTTGTGTAGCCGCGATCCGGGAAGTTGACCCTAATCACGTCATACTTATTGGTGCTCCACAATGGAATAGTAATTTCGAGCCTTTGAAAGATACTGACTATGATCCTCAACTCATGTTCACCTGTCATCGGTATGGAGGTCCCGCCACTGCGGAGGCTATTCAGTCATACATTGATTTCCGAGACAAGAGCAACCGTCCGATGTATATGGGAGAGATCGGTCATAACACTGATGAATGGCAAGCAGATTTCGTAAAAGTAATGAAGGATAATAATATAGGCTACACTTTCTGGCCCTATAAAAAACGTGACAACAGTTGCATGGTAGGGATAACTATGCCTGAAGAGTGGGAAGAGGTAGTAAGATTTGCCGAAGCACCGCATCACACTTTTGCCGAAGTACGCGAAGCCAAACCTGACAGAGCGAAAGCACAGATAGCCCTCGACAAATTTATAGACCAGTGCAAATTCAATAATTGTACCCTTCAGGAGGGATATATCACTTCAATGGGGTTAAAATAAGATATCCTCCAAAGAAGAACCATATTAATCAAAGAATAATGGAATTTTGGTTACAAACAATGGGTAATAGGTTAATAGGTTTACTTTTTATTTAAAATTAGTTCTTTTAAAGTATAATACTACAGGTATAAAAAGTTCAGGTAAAAGAGTCCCGGAGAGCGACGTGAGTCACTTTCCGGGAATTATAGTTAAAAGATCTGCATTAAAATTTCTGATATTGAAAAATCCCGGAGCGTGACGTGAGTCACATTCCGGAATTTTTATTAAGAGCTATGTTATTAAAACCTTTATTATTTATATCTCAATATTTTAGATATGATGATCACGCAGATAACCGTAATCATCACCCTTAAGAATGTATTCCTCCATTTCATTAAGGTCTATCATCGGTTCGGGGAAAATGATGTCAGGATAAAGAAGTTTATTTATATCAAACACTTCTCCAAATTCTGACTTGAGCAATTTAATGATACCTAACTTAGTCTCAAGCTCAGAATCGTAGAAAGGATTCAGTTCAAGTTCAGCTGCATTCAACGGAGCTTTCTCATATTCGCAAACCCATTTCCAATTTCCTGAATACTCAGAATTACTATATTCAGTAATCGCAACTAAGGTCATTCGATCTTCATCCGCTCTTAAGACTTCAAATTCACTGTTGTCTACTTTCATCATATTCGTTTCCTTGTCATATTCAAATTTACGGGCAACATAGAAAGTGATAGATGTATCTGTTTTCTTGCCATATGCCACAAGTGGGAAATAGAGAGGGTGCCAACCTCGTACACATGAAAACAACTCAAGAGGTTCCCAGCTTTTACCATCATAAATTACGAGTTTAGATGGAGTGGGACAAGACCATCCAACCCATTCATTAATGTCGAACTCTTCCCAATCCGAACCCGGAATATCCTTTTTATCATAAACTGTCAATGACTTTAAAACATAACAAGAAGAAGAGGATCCTCGAGTCAATGATTCAAGGAAATTAACATCAATTTTGTTAGACACATCATCCGAACAGCTCGTTGCCAGCATCAGGAATACAAATGCCAAAGCCGATAAAAATCGAGATTTTTTCATAATAAAGAAATTTATAAAATTAAAAAATAATTCAACCCAAACCCCCAAAAAGCCAAAGAATAGAAGCCAATAGAGGAGAAGCCAAACCCTAAAAAGCCAAACAGGAGAAGCCAAACGAGGAGAAGCCAAAAGAAGCCTCAAGTTAGAAAAAGCCTCAAAGTTAGAAAAGCCAACAGAGCAAATCTCCTTAACCTCCCTAATCTCCTTAATCTCCTTAATCTCCTTAACCTCCCTAATCTCCCTATCTCCTTTTAGCCATCAGTCTCGATGCTCCCTGTCTAACTTTATTCAGCAGCAACGGATTCATACTTCCATTCTGCTCCAAAAACTTTGACACACTCTCAGCGGCCTCCTTCGAACGATAGCTCCCCAACAGCGATGCCGACCAATTAGCCGGAAAGAATATATCCCCTGTAGCCTGAATATCAGGAAGCATCTCAAGAGCCGGAACAATATACTTCACACTCCGATCATGGCGTGAAGGATGATTAAGCAAAGCCAGAAGACTTAGAGTCCAAGGCTCCACAAGACGATTGCGTGAATCCTTCAAAGACTCAAAAAGAGAATCCAGCGCTGCCGTATCACTTACAGCCGCACGACTTATATAATCAAACTTCCGTAAACGATCTCCGCTACCGATCCGCTCTCGTTGAACCGAGATAATACTGTCAGCATTTTCAGGCAATACTACCGCCAGTTGAAGAGCCAGGTCACTGAAATCATCTATACCAAGCAGATCAGATTCACCTTTCTTCCACATGTCATAAAGAACACCGATGGATTGCGGAGATCGGGCTGTGGCTATAAGCTGTTTGAGCACCATTGTTTTCCCTTGTTTTAGAGGATGAGACTCACCAATCAAAAATAGCCTTTGTTCAAAATCAGCTGCCTCATCTGCCGGTAAATCCAATAAAGCCGATCCAATGTATCCGGTTAGCGCAGAAAGCATCTGACTATCCGAGCTACTTTCAATAGAACTGATAAGAAAATCCAGCCACGCAGAGGTGGGAATGTTACCGGCAAGATAATTCTCATTCAACATCATTAACGTTGCCAGACGTCCTACGGGACGGAGACCTGCCACAACCCCCTCAGTGTTCACGGCATCATCCATCAATTGTTCAAGCATAACGGGATACATAGTAAGCAGACCATAGGCGCGACCGTCGGCTGCCGGAACTATTAACTTGGGTGCATTTGTAAGACTCAAAGGAATTTCCACACTATTACCGGAGCCGTCAAAAGCCACGGTCACATTTTCAGAGGTTATTCCGTCACTTACAAGAACATCAAAACTTTGTTGCCATACAATGTCCCTTCCTCTCGGATCTATCTGCCTTACAATTAAATTGCCATCCTTATAATCAAATTTAATTTCAGGCATCCCCGCTTCGTATACCCAAACTTTACTGAAGTTTTCCAAATCTTTGTCATTATAAGCCGACAGAGCTTTCACAAGATCATCCCACGTAGCGTTCCCATAAGCATGATCTGAAAGATATTTTCGGATGCCCAGTTTGAAATTCTCATCTCCGGTCAACTCAGCCAGCTTACCCATCATAATGGGAGATTTATTATAAATAATATTATTATAAATCAAACCGGCATTTTTAAGATTATCGAGTTCCTGACGTATCGGTGTGGATCCCTCTGAGCGGTCTTGATCGAGGGCCGCCGTCATGTACACTCTCAGCCATTCAATGTCATGGTCAAACTCCGGCAGAAGACGACGCACCAACATCGCTGCGAAGTAATTGGCAAAGACTTCTTTAGTCCAAACATCGTTAAACCATTCCATGGTGACATAATCCCCAAACCACATGTGTGAGGTTTCATGAGCTATCAGTTTGGCACGGCTCAGATGTCCTGCACTTGTGGCGTTCTTACCGAGGAATAGCTTATTGTCATTATAGAAAGTAGCACCGGTATGCTCCATACCTCCGAATTGGAAGCCGGGCAAAATAACCAGATCATATTTTGCAAACGGATAATTTATACCCGTATAATCTTCAAGCTGACTTAGCGAGCTCTCAACTTGACTGAAAATTTCTTCAAGCTGAGCCAAACGGTCTGGATCGGTTTCTCGGTAATAAGCGCCGATAGTTCTACCATCCTTGGTATGCTGCTGATATTCAAATTCCCCCGCTGCAAAAGCGAACAGATAAGTACTGAGTGGTTCGGTAGATCCAAATTTAATGGTTCTCATTTTCGATTTACCATCTTCCTCCGATGCCAATACAGGCGAATTGCTGACAGCTTTCCAACTTAAGGGAACCGAAAGAGTGAGGTTATAACTCGCCTTCATGTCGGGCTGGTCAAAACAAGGGAATACCGAATGAGCCCGATTGGGCACAAACAGAGTGTACATATACCCCGGGTTTCTGTTGAGGGCACGTGATGCGGATATGAATTCCACTTCCACATTATTCTTTCCCGACTTAAGGAAGGAAGGCTCTATTACAATATGTCCCTCTTTCCACACTGATCCATCGACTTTCTTTCCATTGACTGTCACTGCTTCGACTGTTTTTCCCGCAAAATCAATCTGCAACGGTTCATTATCCGGTCTATAATCGAATTGAATGTCTATGATGCCCGATGGATTAACTTCGGGCAACGAATCAACATTAATAGACAGATTATATACAACATCAGAAATTCTTTCTTTTCTCTGACGGGCAAGATCCAAGCTCACTCCCGTTTCTACCTTAACTGCATGTATACTGGAGGCAAAAGTCAAAATTATCACCAATAAAGCTATTATCCTCTTTTCAAGCATGTGTGCTGACTTTGGTTAGTTAGAATAGAATAAATGCTCTCTGCGCAAATTTAACAAAAATTACGGACATATACAACTATTCCCCAAGATCTCTTACTATTAGGGCACCGAAATTTTGAGAGTCCGTAATATTTGTGCCACAGTACGTTCTACATTTCCGGAGGCAACTTCATAATTTAGTGCCGTCTTCATGTCCATTGGCCCGGATATAATAGGGAAAACAGACGAGAAACCGGCATTCATCAATGATGAAACGGCAGCAGGATCAACCGAACCACCAATTGCTATGACAGGTACACCGATCTTCACGCAACGTTTCAAAACACCATAGGGAGCCTTCCCCATACAAGTCTGTAAATCTAATCGTCCTTCTCCTGTAATCACAAGGGCCGCTCCCTCGATTATCGTATCGAAACCTATGGCATCAAGAACCGTATCAACACCCGATTTGAGATTTGCATTGAGAAATGCAAGAAAAGCAAATCCCATTCCCCCTGCAGCCCCGGCTCCGGAACATAAGGAATAATCCTTACCAACAGTCTTCTTTACAACAGAAGCAAAATTGCTTAGATTATTATCAAGCTTTTCAATCATCTCATTGTGTGCCCCTTTTTGAACACCAAATACATGGCTTGCACCGTTTATTCCGGTAAGAGGATTAGTTACGTCGCATGCAACTACAAAACTTGATTCCCTCAGCTCCGGAATAACCTTTGTAGTATCTATTCTTACAATCCTTCCTGTGTCTCCACCCGTAATTCCAACTTCTTTATCTTCCTCATCATGAAATTTGAATCCCAGCGCACTAAGCATTCCTATCCCTGCATCATTCGTAGCACTCCCCCCTATTCCAACAATAAACTTTCGGCAACCTTCTTCTAAGGCATCCAGAATTAGTTCTCCTGTCCCATAAGAAGTAGATATCCATGGATTACGATCTTTTTCTGGCACCAAAGTCAACCCACTCGCCTCCGCCATCTCTATTATCGCTGTTTCCTTGCAAATACCATATTGCGCTTCTACCGGTCTCCCAAGCGGTCCAGTAACGGTAATCTTTTTCTTTCTCCCTTTCAGAGTCGAAACTATAGTATCCAACGTTCCTTCACCTCCGTCAGCTACAGCCACAACCTCGCATGTCATAACAGGAAATATTTCCCTGACTGCTCTTGACGCAGCCTCTCCAACCTCTCGGCTCGTCAATGATCCCTTAAACGAATCAGATGCAACAATAATTTTATTTCCCACTATCCTTTTTTATTAAATTTATTTTATCCCATTGATCGCTTGGTAATAGTTATCAGAATAAAATATCATTCAAAGGCACATGGGCACCGAGCACTGTCAAAGAATTTGCAACGGAATAAGAAAGTATTGTATTTCTCGTAGCGATTGCCTGAACCCTGTCTGCATCATAGTTCGCACAGATTTCAGGATCCAGCAATTGAATTGAAGCTCCATGAAGCAAATCCCCTACAAAAATAAGATTTCCGAGTCTATATGCTGTATGACCCGGTGTATGGCCCGGGGCTGAAATTGGCAACACATTACAGGGTAGAACTTCTCCCTCATTGAAAATCACGAGCCTTCCTTCATAAGCTGAGGAAATCTTAGAGTAAGCATCTTTCATAGTTTTCTCTATAAATGCAAGCTCTTTAGCAGGAACATATAATATTGCATTTTTATACGATGCATTACCCTGTTCATCCAATAATCCTCCTATATGATCAAAGTGTCCGTGGGTAATAAAAATAATATCAATTTGATCAGGAGTTATTTTAAGGGAGCCAAGTCTTTCGATTGTTTTACCACCGTTAGCTGTTGGCAAACCTGTATCAAACATGATATACCGGTCTTCTGCTTTAACTACGAAACAATTCATAGAAGTGGGCACTTTACCATCAGGTGCCATTGCATCTACTTTCTCCTTATCCTTATTATCTACACCATAGTATAACGAAGCAGGTTGAAATGATTTATCTGCAGATTGAATTGTAAAAACCTGATAACCATTACTGGTGAAGCGATAAGTGCCATCGGGAGTTATACCTCCCTGACGTGCGAAAACTGATCCAATAGGATTATTTTGCCAATTATTTTGTGACATACCGGTTAAGGAATTAATTGCTATCATAGCCATTATTATTGCAATTCTCATATTTTATTAATTAATATTGTTTATCATTCGACTTTCCACAAAATTTACAATTGATCCGGGATCATCACAGCCAATTATATATTTTCTGCCATCCTTCAAGGTAATCAGAAAACAATCAGAGGATTTGCCATAGTATGCGAAATACCTTCCTAAATCTCTTTCACGAAACCATCCCCAATAGCCACAGAAACCCCGGCTTCCAATGATTAGGTAAGAAGCCATGGTGGGAGGACAGAGACGAATCTCTGCAATACTGTCAATTGGAATAATTTTCTTCTTTAATGTACGGCTTACTATTAATGAATTTGGTGTTACTTCTACAGACAAAGGCATATAGAACAACATCATAAATATCAGTAATACAATAACTATCCCTATTGTAATTACAGTTGCAAGTGTCCGTGCATAATTAAGCACCCATAGCAAAATTGCCAGACATGCAAATGAAAATATTAATGAAAAACCACTTAGATTAACTTTCTGTTTCATAATATCGGGCTACATAAATCAGATTACAAAAATAATAATAAAATCTCATTAACGCGGAATCAAAAATGACTTCTCAAATAAGTTAGCAAATGATTAATATGAAATTCTTCTATTGTATTGAAAAATTAAAATAATCTAACAAACAAAAAAAGAAAGGAGGTATGCACCACGCACGCCTCCTTCCAATAGTGAAAGATTCTCAATTGTAACGTATACGATTATTATCTATTGTTGTCGGGAAGTTCATCAACACTTACAGCCTTGTTATAGCTGAATTCGCCGGAAGGAACTGAAATACGCCATCCGCATTTAGCGTCCGGAGCATAGTCCTTAGCAAGATTGTGCTGATAGTTACCGGAAGTTGGGTCATTTGCCTGCCATTCGCTACGGTGCATGGTAGTGTTCCAGCGTTTGTAGTCATGCCATGTAAAGCCCTCACCCCAGAGTTCGATGTGACGGTAAGCTCTAAGTTTAGCCATAAGAGCATCACCTGATTCAGTACATGTAAAATTCGGGTCACGTTTATCCTTATTGATTTCAATCAGGATATCACGACAAGCCTGTTCGTCACCAAGCATCAGAGCAGCCTCAGCTTCCATATAAGCCAATTCAGATGCACGCATGAAAGGATATTGGTTTGTTGCGAATGTATCTACACCCCACCATTTGTACTGTAGACCTGACACGAGGTAAGAAGCATTATAATATGGACGGCAGATACCATCTGACCAAGCACTTGTTAAAGGCATACTCGGATCATTCCAATCAGGTAGATTGTCAGGATCGAGAGCATACTCGTTAACGAAGTTCTTCATTGACTGATTATCGTTCTGGTTAATAGTAAGAGAAGAAGCCATAACGATAGTAGGATCAAAGAACGAATCATTAGTCAAATTGTGCTTTGCAGCCAATTCCGGATGAAGGTCAAAGAAACCGGGAGCAAGATACATACCTTTACGGCAGTCGGTCATCGGAATCTGACGATATAGATCGTAGTCAATACCACCGCTGACACCCCAAGACATTACTGTCCAGCCGTTGCAAGCATATGTACCACCGTGGCTATAGTAATACATACCTTCACTCTGGAACCAGGTTGCCCAAAGATATTCATCATTAGCCTTGATAAAACCACCTTTAGAATACTGCTCAGCTGACATGATTGGGTAGCCCTGACGTGCAAGTTTTGACTCACTACGCATTGTCTGGTAATCAAGCTTGATAGCGGCCGCACGAGCCTTAAGACCATGTGCAACGTTTACATTAGGCGTCCAGATGAGCTGGTCGTCATATGAACTTCCGTTGAACGTAGCTATTGCCTCATCAAGATCACTGTAGATCTGATTCATTACTTCCGCAGTAGTTGCAAATGGAACGTCGATATCATTGGGATTGGTTCTGAGAACAACACCTGAGTTAGCAGCTCCGTTATTAGAGTCAGCCCAACGTGGACCATAAAGCTGAATGAGTTTAATATAGCCATGAGCACGCATGGTCAAACATACTGCCTTGATAAACTCACGCTCTGCAATTTCTTGTTCTGTACTGGTAGGAATGTCATCAATTCCATCGAGAACCTGATTTGATGCACTGATCAAACCGTAGGCATATCTCCACATATAGTTAGACATCATGGAAGTCTGGCTTCGCATCTGTGTCCAGTCGGCAATATTTGATGCATAAACACACCAAATACGGTCATGATAGGTATTACCGGGAGCTTCACCGTACATTGTGTTATAATACGGCTCGCCACAAGTATTGTTCCAGTTGTAGTCACCAAACTGGCGATACATTGAACTGCAGACACCCTGCATTGCATATAATGCACCATCGAGAGTTGTGGCAACGTCTGCCTTTGAAACGCTTGTGATAGGAGCCTCCTCAAGATAATCGCTTGAGCAGGATGTCATTGCCGGAATGATGGCTGACATCGCGAGCGCACCCGCAAAAGCTTTCACAAATATATTTCTTTTCATATTGATTTTTCTTTTGAAGTGGGTTAGTCTTAGAAGCCTGCTGTGAGCTGGAATGAGAATACGCGAGCCTGAACGAATGTGCTACCCTGTCCACCGGAATAGTTGTACTGCGGGTTGACACCTTTGCGCGCTGTTTTGATAAATACGTTGTCAATGAATACTCCAAGATTAAGTTTCTTCATCTTCATAGCATTTGTCCATGCCTTGGGCAGATCATAGCTAAGGTTGATATTCTTGAGAGTAAGATAGCTTGCGCTTACCAACCAACGGTCTGATGCTGCATTGTTGTAGTTTGACTGGTTAGTATTGTTTGCCTGGGGAACACCATTGGTGTCAACACGCTGTGAGAACGGACTGCTTTCTGTTACTCCTGCAGGAGCCTCTGTCCAGCTCTTCAGAATATCCTTGTGGAATGTGTGAGCTGAAGTAGAAGTCATTGTTCCCATCAAACCTGAATAACCGCTGTCATAAATCTTACCACCGAGAGAGTAAGTGAAGAGAAGACCAAGGTTGATACCCTTCCAAGAGAGGCTTGTGCCAAATGAACCGTAAACGGTAGGAAGTGTGGATCCACAGAATTTTTTTGTTGCATAGGCCGTATCGGTAGTATAAGGCTTGCCATCGATCATTACGAGTGCACCCGCATCCTGAGCCTTTTTAAGGTTGCTGTCATAAAGACCTTGCGCATATTCTTCATCCCATATCCAGGTGAATCCGTCTTCTGCACGTTTCTCCCATTCGTGAGCACCCTTAAATTCGATTGCATAAAGTGAACGACCTGTAAGTCTATCTACACCTACCCAATCATATGTGAACCTTTCATAACGGCTCTTACCTTCAATAAGTGCGGGGTCACCATAAACATTTTCATGGTTAGGAATCTTCTTTACTACGTTCTTGATGAATGTAGCATCGGCATTGATTTTCCAAGTAAGATCTGCGGTGCGGACAATGTCACCACCAAGTGAAATTTCCCATCCTGAGTTACGCATCGTACCCATGTTACGGAGAACTGATGTCACACCACCACCCCAATACTGAGCAAATGAAGGAGGATTACTTACATTATAGAGAAGGTCGGCATTATCTTTGAAGAAGTAACCGATAGAGAAGTTCATCCTATTGTTAAAGAGATTACCTTCAAGAGCAACGTCAAATGTGTTTGTACTCTCCCATTTTACGTTTGATGCAGCAATCTGACCGGGATAGTAGAGAACCTGTCCTTCAGGAGTATAACCAATCTTATTATATAGACTCCAGTATGCATAAGCTCCTGCAGCGGCATCGCTACCTACTGTACCATAAGCAGCACGAAGTTTCAAATAATCAACCCAAGAGAGCTCCTGCATGAATTTCTCCTTACTGAGAATCCAGCTGGCACCTACGCTCCAGAATGTACCCCAACGTGAATCTTTAGCAAAACGTGAAGTACCGTCACGACGGATAGAAGCTTCACCGAAGTATTTCTGATCATAGTTATAACGTACACGACCTAAGTAAGACTCAGTCTTGATATTATATGCATCTGAATAATATGATTCATTTGCACTGAAGTTACTCAGTGTATATACACCTGCACGGATAATGCCCTTATTGTTTACAGCATTGGAAACATATGAACGGCTATAGTTCTCGTGGTCAAGAAGGGCATCGATATGATGTGCGCCATATTCGTGACTCCATTCGAGTGTCTGGAAGAAAGTATGGCTGTAAGAATGCCATGTCTCGATACCCAGACGACCACCGATTGAACCTGCAGCATCACCTACGTCAGGGTTACCGAATGCTGTCTGTGTGCCATGGTCACGCCACATGTTGCCACGCACTGTAAGTTCGAATCCATAAGGAAGAACTGCTGTACCATAGATAGAAGCATCTACCATAATACCCTGATAGCGCTCGAAGTCATGAGACATCAGATAGCCGGGGTTAAAACGAGTCTGAGGATAAGCAGCATCTGTATTCCAGATAGGATCACCATTGGTATCATATACGATATTACCATTTTCATCATGCTCATAGTAAGGAAGACCCGGAGCAATATTTACCATACCGAATGGGTTAGCCATTGAACCGTCAGAGAATTTGTTGATATCCTGATCCTGATAGGTAGCCATAAGGTTAGCACCGAATTTGAAATAATCAACCGGGTTATAGTTGACATTCATACGACCGTTGTAACGTTCGAAACCGGTGTTCTTTGTATAACCTTCCTCATTAAGATATGAGATAGATGTGAACACGTTATATTTCTGGCCGGCAGCTGTTGCATTGATGTTGTATTCCTGACGGTAGCCTGTACGTGACATTGCATCCCACCAGTCAAGGTCGGTGTAACCGGAAAGCGGCTTAACACCTGCGATCATCTTACCGTTTGCATCAAAAATCTGTGAAGGATCTTTGTGATAGATATTTACGATGTTGTTATCGCTGTAGAATGCCTTGATTGCTTCTGCTGTTGCATCAGCTTTTGACATATTTGAGTTGGCACTCAATCTACCATAAACACCTGCCTGGAGAGCAGTCTCCATATATTCTTCCAGATTTACACGATCGTAGAAAGGAAGAGCACGTGTGTACATACCTTGTTTAACCTGAAGTGTAACGTCAACTACACCAACAGTTTTTGCACGTTTTGTTGTCACAAGGATTACACCGTTGGCACCTTTTGCACCGTAAAGAGCACAAGATGCTGCGTCCTTAAGCACTGAGATACTCTCTACGTCATTCGGGTTAAGGTCTGACATACCGCCGGTAAATATAACGCCGTCAACTACATAAAGAGGAGCGGTTGTACCGTTAACGGTATTGATACCACGGATAAGGATTGAGGGGTTAGAACCCGGAGAACCGGTTGAGTTGTACACCTGTACACCGGGAGCATTACCTTCGAGAGCTGCAGTTACGGTAGTAACCGGGCGTTTCTCGATTTCATCTGAATTTACTACTGCTACTGAACCGGTAAGAGACTCTTTTGTCGCTGTACCGTAAGCAACCACAACTACGTCGTCAAGACTTGTTGAAGAGGCTTTCAATTTTACTACCATGTTGTCGGAAAGATCTACGCGGACTGTGGTGTATCCAACGTATGAAATCTGAATCTGACGAACTTTGGCAGGCACTGTGAGAGTGAATTTACCATCAATGTCAGTTGCTACACCCTGACCTCCACCAATCGGCATCACGGTTGCGCCGATAAGCGGTTCGTCACTCTCCGCATCCAAAACTGTGCCGTGATATGTACGCGTCTGAGCCATGGCGGTCCAGCTGCATACTATCAGCGTCATCATAAGTAAGAATAATTTTCTCATACTTTAATAATTTTGAGATAAGTTATTATTGATGTATAATATCCTGTTAGGTTTCTTGATTTTTGGATCGGGAGGCAATATATTAACAACCTTTACAAAAATATTAATAAAAATTAATTAAAAGATTTTTGTTCTACTATTAATATATCGCTTCAAATGTTAATTTTACTTCTAAAATTAAAATTTTGTCAAATTTAGTATTTTTATTTATAATTTCAAAATTTAACTAAGATTTTAACATTTTTAACAACCTTTCTTTTATGAAAAT
>CAZXHO010000021.1:0-3312 GCA_964640365.1 uncultured Sangeribacter sp.
CCCTTTTTCAGAACAAGCTTTACGCAGTTCTTTCAGATATTGGGGGTGGTAGAACCTCATTCCTCCCGCTCCCTGCACAATCGGTTCCAATATAACTGCGGCAAGTTCATCGGCATGCTCATCAAGGATCTTCTGCATCGGCTTAAAACTCTCCGGCTCCCATTCTTCATCAAAACGGCATGTGGGAGCTTCCGCAAAATATCTTACCGGCAGAGCCGGACCGAATGCTCCGTGCATTCCTGTCACCGGATCGCATACCGACATGGCATTCCAAGTGTCACCATGATAACCTGAAAGGACAGTTGCAAAATTAGTGCGTTTGGGATCGTTTTGAGCCTGTACTGCCATTTTCATCGCCACTTCTGTAGCCACACTTCCGGAATCAGCATAAAAGATATGATTCATGGAGGGTGGTAAAATTGAAAGCAGAAGCTTACCTAATTCTATGGCAGGTTTATGAGTCAGTCCTCCGAACATTACATGACTCATCTTGCTAACCTGATCTGTTATTGCCTTGTTAAGAACAGGATTATTATAACCGTGAATCACACACCACCAAGAAGACATTCCGTCGATAAGACGCGTTCCGTCAGCAAGAAAAATCCCTGAACCTTCGGCATGATCCACAAGATATGTCGGCAAGGGATTATGCGTGGAGGTATACGGATGCCAGAGATGACATCTGTCAAATTCATCATGAAGTGTGTTTATCCCGGTATAAAGCATTTCGGTTTTTGAAATTATGTCGCGAAATTACAAAATCCACCTCACATACACAAGCGGAATTTTTAGGCTTCGGAGGCTAATTTCTCATTTATCCTTTTTCAGAAAGTGAGGTAACATCCGCCCCACTTGGTGCCTGATAGATTGAGAGCCCGAATTCAGCCACTACTGCATAAACATGATTGAAGATAGAAGCCTGAATATGTTCATATTTAATCCATGCCGTTACATTTGTGAAGAAATAGAGCTCAAGAGGCAATCCCTGTGGTGTGAGTTGCAACTGTCTTACCATGCATGTCATCTCAGTGGCAACATTGGGATTGGTCATTAGATAACGTTCGAGATATTTTCTCAGTAATTCAATGTTGACAGTGTGTCTGGCTTCTTTAATGTCATCCTCTTCAATCCATCCGTTTTTAGTCAGCATATCAATTTGTTCGGGAGTACAGAATCTGATTGTATTGAAATCGATATAAATTGATCTCATAACTCTGCGCCCTCCTGATTGTTGCATAGGCTTGAAATTCTGGAAAGAATCGCTTATAAGATTATAAGGGGGAACGGTGGTCACCGAGTTATCCCAATTCCTGATTTTGACAGTGGTTAGTGACACGTCTATTACTTCTCCGTTTGCTTTTGCTTTGTCAACAACAATCCAATCTCCTTTTTTAAGCATATCATTTGCTGTTAGTTGCACTCCGGCAACCAGACCGAGAATTGTATCCTTGAAAACTAACATAAGCACTGCTGCGGAAGCACCGAGAGCGGTGAGTATAGCAAGGGGACTCTTGTCAAACAGGATGCTTATACCCACTATCACTCCAAGGCATATAAATAGTAGTTTCACAATCTGAAAGGCTCCTCTCAGAGTGTGTATCTTATATTTCTTACGTTTGTCGAAGGCATCGTACAGATTTTGCAAAAATTTATTTGCAAGATTGACTACTGCCCAAACTATATAAAATTCCGTGAGCTTCGTAAGCCAAATATAAAGTTTACCCTGGCTGTCGAAAGCATTGGGCAGGAGGCAAGCAATCACTATGGCTGGTGCAAGTTGGGAGAATGCACTGAGAAATCTTGTGTTCAGGAGATCGTCATCCCATTCGCTTGGTGTCCGGCTTGTAATAAATCTTACCACAACAGTCAAAACACTTTTGCAGAAAAGGTAAGATATCCAAGCCAGTAGTCCTATGACAACTAAAGAAACGGGAAGCAATGCTGTTCGGGCATTAGCTTCAGAAAGAAAGGAAGACAGAAAATCGAGAAGTATTGTTTCCATATTGTAAGGAATAGGAGGTTGGAGGTTACATATATTTCGCTGTTAGGATCATATCTTTCTGTAAATTAAAGGTATGATTTAAATCTCTCTGCGAAATCACAAAATTAGTCAAATAATCCAAAAACTACAACTGAGTTTTGAATGAAATGTAGTTATATAATTATATTAGGGGAGAGATAAACTCATGTAGTAGTAGACAGGCGTTTCAGACTGGGTCTACATCATAATATATTACCGAGCTTCTTATGTCAGGATCGGAAGATATAGAAGCTGTAATCTGCCTTAAAATATCTTTAACTTTCTTCATAGATGCCCCGGCTTCTATTTTGAGCATAATGGATTGGAGATACCATGTGGCAACTCTTGATACGAACGGTTTTTCGGGCCCGAGAACCCTTTCTGCAAATACTTGTCTTAGAGCCTTTGCAAGAGTTACGGCACCACGATCTGCAGAAAGGGCATCTTTATTTTTCAAATAGATGTTTATGACTTTTGTAAAGGGAGGATAAGCGAAACGGGACCGGTCTTCTATCTCTGCCTTATAATACGCCAAATAGTCATGGTTTTTAACGTGTTTGAGCACTTCGTGATCCGGATTGACTGTCTGGATTAATACTGCTCCCTTTTCTTTTCTGCGTCCCGCTCTGCCGGCTACTTGTTCAAGCATATTGAAGGCTCTTTCGTTACTTCGGAAATCTGGGAAGTTTAGAAGAGTATCGGCATTGAGGACACCTACAGTGCGTACGTCTCCAAAGTCAAGACCTTTTGACACCATCTGTGTTCCCACCAATATATCCGTTTCGTGTTTGGCGAAATTCTCAATAATCTCTTGATAGGCATCTTTATTGCGTGTCGAATCAAGATCCATACGCACGATTCTTGTATCGGGGAATTGTTCTTTCAGTTCCTCAGTGATTCGTTCAGTGCCATACCCGAATATTTTAATACTATTCTGACCGCATGCCGGACAAAGCTGTGGTAATGTACGAGAAAATCCGCAATAATGACATCGCAAAAGTGACAGATTCTTATGATACACCAATGAAACATCACAATTCTGGCACTTTGGACTCCAACCGCATTGGTCGCAGACTACTACCGGTGCAAACCCACGCCTGTTTTGAAACATGATTGCCTGTTTCTTATCTGCAATGGTAGAAATAATTCGTTTTCTAAGCGGGGAGGATAGAATTCCATTTACCTCTTTCTTTTTCCGCATCTCCTTCATGTCAACTATTTCAACATCCGGGAGTGTGGCGCCATCAAAACGTTCCGATAAGGTGGTTAAGCCATATTTACCGTTAGTCGCC
>CAZXHO010000021.1:3322-14967 GCA_964640365.1 uncultured Sangeribacter sp.
GTTGCCGAGCCTAATAGTGCTTTTGAGCCGTGCATTCCTGCAAGCACTAAAGCAGCGTCACGCGCATTGTATCTTGGAGCCGGGTCATATTGCTTGAACGATGTCTCATGTTCTTCATCAATAATGACAAGTCCGAGGTTTGCAAAAGGCAGAAATACCGAAGAACGCACTCCGAGTACCACTAACGGTTCGTTTGTGGTGAGCAATTTTTTCCAAATGTCAACACGCTCGGAATCTGAAAATTTGGAATGATAGACAAGAAGCTTTTTACCGAAAACTTTCTTCAATCTGTCTGAAAGCTGGGTAGTCAGTGAAATTTCCGGAACCAGAAATAAAACCTGATTCCCTTGCTTCAGGACTTCAGAAATTAGATGAGTATAAATTTCGGTCTTCCCGCTCCCGGTCACTCCATGAAGCAGTTGTATGGAATTTGTCTTGAATCCATCTGTGATATTTTTGAAGGCGGTTTCCTGTGGTTGGGAAAGTGGAGAAAGAACAATTGATTCCTTACTGTCATCTGCAGTAAATCGGTTAACACTTTTTCTGACAATTTGCAATACACCTTTCTCAACCAAACCTCGGAGCACGGCAGGAGAAACTTCTGCTGTCTTAAGTAATTTATCCCTCTCAACATCTTTTAATTCCCCATTAGGTGACATCCAACCTGACAGATCAAGATATGCTATCAGGGCTTTCTCCTGTTGGCGAGATCTCTTCACCAGATTGAAACATTCATGCAGCCGGTCATTATCTCCCCTGGCAAATGAAAGCCTAACGAAAGTTGTTTTTTGGGGACGGTATCTTTCTATTACTTTCTCATCAATCTCCACGATACCGGCTTCCATAAGCCGATTGATTATAGCGGCGATATTCTTATATCCCGTCTCTCCTTCAAGGTCTGCCAACTTCATTCTTTTCTTATCCTGAAGATGCTGCACAACAATAGCCTGCCGTTCGGTCATCTTGAAAGGATTAGTTTCATCAGGCTCGTAATCGGGATTGAGAGAAATGTAGGTTTCACTTTCGGGTTTAAGCCCTGTTGGAACTGCCGCCTTGAATACTTCTCCGGGTGTACAAAGATAATAGTCCGCTATCCAGCGCCAAAGTTTAAGTTGGGGATAACGGACTACAGGAGTTGTATCAAGAACAGACATTATGGGTTTAACTTCATAACCCTTTGGTTTGTTAGAATGCAAACATTCTATAATGGCAGTATAGAATTTCTTTTTGCCGAATTGAACAAGCACACGAGATCCTACCTTTACCTCTGATTCCATATCCTCTGGAATGGAATAGGTGAAGGTGCCGTATAATGGCAACGGGAGGATAACTTCAGCAAACAAAATTCTGCTATCAGAAAAGATATGCTACGTTTATGAAACCTCCCCGGTGTTGGGCGGAATAGTTGTCGAGCTTAATTGTGCGCACCTCATAACTGATACCCCAAGAATAGCCTCCTGAAATCTGCCAATGTTCGTATAGCTCAACACCTGCACCACATTGCATGGCAACATACCCGGCGGGATATTCTATGGCGGGTGCATCATTTGTACCAACGTTGAAACTGAAAACAGGACCTCCGAATACGAACGGTGCGAGGATTCTTTCGAACCCGTTCATGCGGGTCCATTTGAACCTTAGGTTAATTGGGATCTCAATAGTATGCAACCATACATTTTGATTCTTGATTCCGTCGGATGCCCATACTTCGTGGTTGCCGAAATCTACACTGGCGCCATGCAAGAAGTATTTCAAACCGAGATCAATTCCAAAACCGATACCCGGAATCATAATTTCACCCATTACGCCTGCCTGACCTCCACATCTCATGGATGTCTTTGCAAGTTTCTGTTTCCAATGAAAAGTGGAGAAGTTAATTCCAGCCGTCGGACCCCATCGGAATTCTGCAGAAGCAGCAAGCGAGGAAGCGAACACGATTGTCAGAATCAGAAGTTTCTTAAACATTATATTCTGTGTCAGTTAAATTACGTTTAAAATGATTTTAGAATAGCCAAGCGGCAGTGACTGTCCAATAATTATTTTTTACATCAAGATCAGTTGCGTTAACCCAATGTTTTGCAATATTATTGACGCCGAAGCCATAAGATCCGGCAATTTGTAGATGCTTTACAAGTTGTAGACCTAATCCTACATTCCATGCTACCTGGCATGTTTTTGTTTTCAGAGAGTCTGTGGTATCTTTATCTAATTTGAAAGCAAAAGCCGGTCCCGTAAAGATGAAGGGAGCTATTATCTTTCCAATTCCGGGTAGGCTGATTTTATATTTCAAGTTAATGGGAATTTCAAGAAAGTTCTTATTGTCGACTGTCTCTTTCACCTCCGGTGTGACGCTTGATGGACCGTATATGGCTCTCATTTCGGCATTCATTCGAGTATACATGGCGGAAAGATCGAATCCCAGCCCAATCAATGGCACCTGAAATTCTGTCATGATTCCCACGGTATATCCGCAACTGTTGTCTTTAGTAAAGTTATCAGATAATTTAGAAAGATTGAAGTCATTAAGGTTCAACCCGGCCTTTATACCGAATCGAAATTCCGCATTGGCTGTCCCGAAGCCAAACACGGCAAGCAGGAACACTATAAGAACGTTCTTAAAAGATTTCATAATTCGAATGATTAGGTAAATACAAACGTTTTTTTAATGTCTTTCTCTCCTCTGCTGAGAGGAGTCTATCAGATGCAAAGTTAATAAAAACTTTTAAATAGATGAAAAATGTTGCTGCAAACGAGATTTTGAGAGATGATTTTTGTTTATCTTTGTACCATGAACAGTCAAAACATTATAAATATGGAAGACAATAAAGAAAATATAGAAGCCGTAAAACCGGCTAATGAGAATTTAAATATAGAATCTGCCGGAGATGATAATGCGGCGGATAGAAATACAGCGGTGGAAAAAGTGGAGACCGATGCGGAAGAAGTGCTAAGGATAACTGAACGTAGCATCGAAATGCTCAAAACTGTCTATGATCCTGAAATACCGGTAAATGTATATGATCTGGGTCTTATTTATAAGATAGATTATGATCCGGAAACAAAAACTCTTCATGTAGAAATGACTCTTACAGCTCCCGGGTGTCCTGCAGCAGACTTCATAATGGAGGATGTACGCCAGAAGCTTTTGAGTGTAGAGGGTCCTGAAAAAGTTGATCTTCGACTTGTGTTTGAACCTGTATGGAATCAGGACATGATGAGCGAAGAGGCAAAACTTGAACTGGGTTTCATGTAATTGCATATTGATTTCAAGCAACCGGTTTCTCGTTTCAGCCATAATGAAAACATATTTCCTTAGTGATCTACATCTTGGCGCTCCCTATTTTCCGGATTCACATGAGGCGGAAAAGCGGGTGGTGCGGTTTCTTGATTCCATTAAGGGTGATGCAGAAGCCATCTATCTTTTAGGTGATGTGCTCGACTATTGGTATGAGTACCGCTATGTTGTGCCACGTGGCTTCGTAAGGTTTTTCGGTAAACTTGCAGAGCTTTCTGACATGGGAATAAAAATCACATGGTTGATTGGGAATCATGATATTTGGATTTTTGATTATCTCCCTTCTGAACTTGGTATCAGAGTCGTAGACGGTAGTCTTACTGAAGTGTTGCATGGCAAAACTGTGTTTATGGCACATGGTGACGGTTTGGGAAAATTGCCCGCAGGATTCAAGTTTATCAGAAGTTTATTTCGAAACAGAATTTGCCAGATAGCCTTCAGTGCAATTCATCCGAGATGGACGGTTCCGTTTGCCTATAACTGGAGTCGCCATAGCCGTAAGACGGGTGAAGAAAAGGGTATTCCGGATACAAGGCTTCTGGAGGGTCTGAAAAAATTTGCCACAGATTATCTCAGCGACCATCCGGATATAAATTTTTTTATATTTGGGCATATTCATGTATTTACCCGTGAGTCGTTAGGTGCAAATTGCGAGATGATAGTGCTTGGAGAATGGATTCGAACATTTAGCTATGCAGTTTTAGATGAAAATGGTCTTGTCCTTAAGAAATGGAGCCAAAATTAATATGTTCTACAACATATTTATTACATTTTGGTAAAAAAGATTTGGTCAGTCCATAGGAAAGTGATAACTTTGCATCGAACCTAAAAAACAATCTTTTTTACCTTAAGATTTTTTACCTGTAGAAACTTATCAAAGGGTGCGACCGTGGAGGTTATCACCCTTTATTTTTTTATTAATTGCTATTAAATAACATAAAATAATAGACAGAAAATTATTCAAATTCCCTGTCCATTTCATCTATTTACTATTGTATTCCGTATGTGCTCGTGTAGGGTGTGCCGCCATAACGAAAGTCAAAATCACATTTCCACATTAGTTATCTGTCTCGATTATTTCGAAGACGATCTCTGCGACGAAGAGCGAAGAAGGCAAGAACAATAACTACTGCTTCGGCTCCGAGAGTTATACAGAAACGAGTGGTCTGACCGGAATTTATCAGATCCTTTCCAAAATATATGCTCATGAAAAGGGCATATACAACAAGAAGGGTAGTGACTACTTTATATCTTTGAAGTTTCATATTAATTTGGTGTTGCCGAAACTTATTAGGAATGCAAGAAATCCAACCATAAACGGGACTTATTATCCCTGTTGTTCAGTCTCCGTTTCTGATTGTTCCGGAATTATTTCAGTAAGATATGGTGATGTCTCGGGATTGAAGTTTCCTTTTGAGATATGGTCATAGATACTTATACATGCCATGGCATCGAGAGAAGCATAGCACTGTTGAGCCTGTGTCAGCTCTTCCGCCTCCCAATTAGTGAGCCGTTGTCCTTTAGAGATTCGCTTTCCGAAGACTATTCCATAAATTTTACTAAGACTGTTGTCAGAGATCTTATAGTTTTTCACATAATGTTGAAGATCTATGAATCCTTGAGGGTCTATGTGAACGAGTTTATTAAGATTATGAAAATCATCATGGATTGAAAGCCCTACTTTCAGTAGAGATGGATCTTGAAGAAGATCTATCAAGGATTGCACCAATCCCGTGAGATTTATTCTGAACAGAAAACAGGTATCCCTTGTGGAAAGCTGAAGAAGAGAGACTGAGTTTGTCTGTCCCTTCCTGAAACTTGGACGCGTCTCTGTGTCAAAACCAATAAGATCCGAATTTCTAAGTTGCTCCACGGCCGGTGGGATATCTTCAGGTTTATCAATAAGGCGTATTTTCCCCTCAAACTGGGCAGCCGGCAATGCAGCAAGTTGTTCTTTGGATATGGTTATTTTTGTGAAGATAGATTTCTCGGATTTCATAGTTTTTCTCCGTGCTCAAACCCTTTTAGTTGTGAAATGGAGAGGGGATCGGGTTTCTATATATTCTAAATGCAAATTTACATAATTTTTGATGAAAAATAAATAAATAAGCAATATCTTCTGAAAAATCTGTCTATATTTCGGATAATTGGAATAACTTTATTAATACAAATTATGGGTTTAAGAGATCTTGGACATCTCAATCCAAAGAGTCTGAGGAAAATATTCCAGCAACCAATCCTTTAGATAGCTTCTTGTATCCTTACATATCACTTCGTCTTTGTCGAAATAAGGATTGTAGATGACAGCGAACAGATTCAGTCCGTAACTTTTTACTGCATTAAAAGTCAACAGAGCATGATTGATAGAGCCGAGTTGCCCCCTGACAGTCACGACAACCGGTAATGAATGGTCACGAATATAGTCAGCTGTAAGATAAGTTCCTTCGATGGGCACCATCAACCCTCCGGCACCTTCTACAATCACATGATCATACTTATTAACAAGACGTCGGGTTGCTGCAGAAATGATATTGAGATCTATTTTTTCACCGTCAATTTTAGCAGCAAGATGTGGAGAGGCGGGATACGTGAAAATAATAGGTGCGGTTGTTCTGTCAGTGTCTTCCGGCAGATACTCCATCCCCATAATTTTACGGTGGCGGTCAATATCTTCGCTGCGTCCGGTATTACCAGTCTGGATCATTTTTTGAGTTATACAGGAAATACCGTTTTCTATCATTTCTTTTGCCAACCATCCTGTTGCAAAGCTTTTACCTACATCGGTGCCGATACCGGTCATGAATAGAACGGGAGGGAAAACAATATTAGAAAAGTCCATCATTTTTGAGAATTTACTTATTTATTAAATTTAAAAGAGGAACAATGACTTTCATTGTTCCTCAAAAATAGATTATGTATTTTTAGATTACCACGCAAACATCGGGTACTCATTCATCATTTCATTTACTTCCCTGCGTACGTCAGCTATCACTTTCTCATCGTCTGCATTTGTAAGAACTCTGTCGATGAGGTCAGCGATTTTCTCCATGAGATCTTCTTTTGCACCGCGTGTTGTGATTGCGGCGGTTCCGAATCTCAAACCTGAAGTAAGGAAAGGAGAACGAGTGTCATACGGTACCATATTCTTATTGGCAGTGATATCAGCCTCAACCAATACGCGCTCTGCCTTCTTTCCGCTCATATCGGGGAATTTGGGACGAAGGTCAACCAACATGCAGTGATTGTCTGTGCCATTAGAGATGATCTTGTAACCGCGTTTGATGAGAGCATTTGCAAGAGCCTCAGCGTTCTTCTTAACCTGAACTGCATAATCTTTCCATTCAGGCTGCAAGGCTTCTCCAAATGCCACTGCCTTAGCAGCGATAACATGCTCGAGCGGACCACCCTGCACACCCGGGAATACTGCTGAGTCGAGAAGAGCAGACATTTTTTTAATTTCGCCCTTAGGAGTTTTCTTGCCCCAAGGATTATCGAAATCTTTACCCATGAGGATCAAGCCTCCACGAGGACCACGGAGAGTCTTATGGGTAGTAGTAGTAACGATATGAGCATGTTTGACCGGATTTTCAAGAAGGCCGGCTGCAATAAGACCTGCAGGATGAGCCATATCAACCATGAAAATTGCGCCAATTTCATCGGCAAGTTTGCGAATGCGAGCGTAATCCCATTCGCGGCTGTATGCGCTTGCTCCGGCAATTATGAGTTTCGGACGCTCGGCACGCGCCTTTTCTTCCATTTCCTCATAATTTACTCGGCCGGTATTGGCATCTACAGTATAGCTGATTGGTTTGAAGTGAAGTCCTGAGAAGTTTACAGGGCTACCATGACTGAGGTGACCGCCATGACTGAGGTCCATACCCATGAATGTATCACCCGGCTGAAGGCATGCCATGAATACTGCCATATTAGCCTGAGCGCCACTATGGGGCTGCACATTTGCCCATTCAGCACCAAAAAGCTTTTTGGCTCTTTCGATTGCAAGATTTTCAGCTTCGTCTACAACCTGGCAACCACCATAATAACGATGGCCGGGATACCCTTCGGCATACTTGTTGGTTAGACATGAACCCATGGCGCGCATAACTTCGTCACTTACGAAGTTTTCGCTTGCTATTAATTCGATTCCGCGGCGTTGACGAAGATGCTCGCGATCGATGATCTCAAAGATCTGATTGTCTCTCTGCATGATGTTTAGCGTGTTTTCAGATGAATAGATTCAGTATGAATTTCCGGTTAAAACCCGGAATATTGTATTATGATTTTACCTTGGCTGGCGGTATAATCAACTTTAATGCAAAGGTAATGATATGGGTGGAAATCTGCAAATATATTTTTGAGATTTCCACCCATATCATTTAGAATAATCTTATGTAATGGCTGATTTATCCGCCAAAGTTGTCATAGTGGATATTTTCAGGCTCCACGCCAAGGTTATACAGCATATTGTTTACCGCGTTACTCATGGGGCCCGGTCCGCACATATAGTATTCTATGTCTTCCGGTGCCTCGTGGTCTTTAAGGTAAGTTTCATACATAACCTGATGAACGAATCCGGCTGTGTAAGCTACACCGGCAGCGTCTGCGGCAGGATCAGGACGGTCAAGGGCGAGATGGAACTTGAAGTTGGGGAAATCCTTTTCAAGCTGGAGGAAGTCATTGAGGTAAAATACCTCATTGAGGGCTCGTGCACCGTAGAAATAATGCATCTTTCTATCGGTGGTGTGAAGGGTTTTGGTCATCCACATAATTTGAGCACGCAACGGCGCCATACCGGCACCACCACCTACCCATATCATCTCTGCCTTGGAGTCAACAATAGGGTGGAAGTCTCCGTAAGGACCGCTCATCATCACTTTATCACCCGGTTTGAGTGAGAAGATATATGATGAAGCTATACCCGGAGGTACTTCTTGGAAGCCAACCTGGGGTTTCGGCTTAAAAGGTGGAGTGGCTATTCTGACAGTAAGCATGATTCGGTCGCCCTCTTCAGGATAGTTAGCCATTGAATAAGCCCTGACTGTCTCTTCTGTATTCTTTGCTTTCAGAGTAAACAATCCGAATTTCTCCCAAGCAGGCAGATATTCATCTGTAATGAGTGCTTTGTCTATATCTTTATCATAAGACATCTCATATTTGGGAATTCTGATTTGGGCATAAGAACCCGGAATGAAGTTCATATGCTCACCCTTGGGAAGCTGAACGATGAATTCCTTGATGAAGGTTGCCACATTTTTGTTGGATATAACTTCACATTCCCATTCCTTGACATCGAGAGCTGCCTCGTCAAGATGAATATCCATATCATTTTTCACTTTTACCTGACAGCCAAGACGCCAATGGTCTTTAATTTGCTTACGGGTAAAATGTACGGCTTCAGTAGGCAGCATATCGCCACCACCTTCAGTGACCTGCACTTTGCATTGTCCGCAGCTGCCTTTACCGCCGCAGGCTGATGAAAGATGCACACCGCCGTCTGCAAGTGTGGCAAGGAGCGATTTTCCACTTTCGGCTTTCACTATTTTCTTTCCGTCGTTGATATTGATGGTAACCTCTCCCGAAGCAACCAGAAATTTTTTAGCTGTCAGGAGAATCACCACGAGGACAAGGACGATGACAAAGAAAATCAACGCCGCCACAATTACTGAATTCCAGTGGATCATATTTAGTAATGACATATTGAAATAGTTGTTAGTTACCTTGTCATTCCGGATGATAACCGGAGTAACGAGGCGGAGTTAAAGTTTAATACCGAGGAAGCTCATAAAGGCAATGCCCATGAGACCCGTGATGATGAATGTGATGCCTGTGCCGCGAAGTGGTGCGGGAATCTGGCTGTATGAGAGACGTTCTCTAATAGCAGCAAGACAAGTGATAGCAAGAAGCCAACCTATACCGGATCCTGCACCATAAACTGTTGCTGTCCAAGCATTGGAGAATTCACGCTGCTGCATAAACAGCACTGCACCAAGGATTGCACAGTTCACAGCGATAAGAGGAAGAAAAATACCCAGTGAAGAATAAAGTGCCGGAGAATATTTCTCGATAGCCATCTCAAGAATCTGAACCAATGCTGCGATTACAGATATGAACATAATAAGACCAAGAAAGCTCAGGTCGGTTTCTGCATACTCTTCGCCAAGCCAGCTCAATGCTCCGGGAACAAGGATATATTGATTGATACACCATGTGACTGGCAATGCGATTATAAGCACGAAGCTTACTGCAATTCCAAGTCCGAATGCTGTCTTTACATTCTTCGACACGGCAAGGAAAGAACACATGCCGAGGAAGTATGCGAATATCATGTTGTCGACAAAGATCGACCTTATGAATAGATTTAGATTTTCCATAACTCAGATATTGATAATTAAGTTTGGGAATCAGGAATTATTCCTGGAGATCTTTGTTGCGGGCACGGTGTACCCAGATGATACATGCAACTGTAATAAGCGCCATCGGAGGTAGGATCATCATGCCATTATTCTGGTAACCATGTTCATACCACCATTGGGGAATAACCTGATAACCGAATAATGTACCGCTTCCGAGCAATTCGCGGAAAAACGCTACTATAATCAAAATGATTCCGTAACCGAGTCCGTTACCGATTCCATCAAGGAAAGAAGCCCAGGGACGATTGCTCATGGCAAATGCTTCAAGTCTACCCATGATGATACAGTTGGTGATTATGAGTCCGATGAAGACTGAAAGAGCTTTGCTCACTTCATAGTTCCATGCTTTCAGAACCTGATCGACAATAACTACGAGAGCAGCTACTACAACAAGCTGAACTATGATTCGGATAGAAGTTGGGATAGTGTTGCGCAGCAATGAAATAATTACATTTGCCAATGCAAGCACAGCTGTAACGGAAATTGTCATAACCACTGCAGGCTCAAGTTTTGCAGTGACAGCAAGCGCCGAACAGATTCCCAGCACCTGAACAATGACCGGATTATCTTTAGATAGAGGATTTATGAGAGGTAGTAAAGATTTATTGACGTTCATAATCTGGAAATCTTATTTTGTTGAAGTTGCATTCTCGCAGTTGTGTGCTGCCTTATTCTCACATTGATGAGCCTCGGCATTCTCGCAGTTGTGTGCTGCCTTATTCTCACATTGATGAGCTTCGGCATTCTCGCAGTTGTGGCCGTCTCCGTTCTGACATTGATGGTTGCAGGCTGTTTCATCAATATTGCCGGATTTGGTTTCCCCATTCAAAGTTTTGAAGAAAGCAGAATACGGTTCAAGAGAGTTATAAAGCATGGCCTGAACACCCTGACTTGTGATGGTTCCACCACTGACGGCATGCACCCACGCCTGAGAAGTAGGTTCCTTACCAACTTTAACTACTGCTACTGAGAGGAATTCTCCGGAAGGTGAAAAGATATCTTTCCCTTCAAACTGATCGCAGAATTTCGGTTTTTCGATTTCTGCACCAAGTCCCGGGGTTTCTCCTTGGTGTGCGAAATAAGCACCATATATTGTATCGCCGTTGTCGTCGAATGCCAGATATCCCCAGATCGGACCCCAAAGTCCTGCACCATATACGGGAACAATATATTTTAGACCGTTGTCAGTCGTACATTCAAACACCGGTAAAAGACGTTCCGAAGCAGGCTTTTTAACTTCAAGAGCTACTTTTACATTAAACGGGTCAACAGAAGAATCAACCTTTTCTCCATTATCATTAACAATATATGAATCTGTGATGTGGGTTGAGTATAATTCAGCAATTGTTTCGCCTTGTGCCGGAACAAGTCTTGCTGAAGCTAAAATCTGACGTTTGGTATCGTTAGCGATATTCTCCTCCTGCTTCGGACGGAGAGCCTGATATACCACAGAAAGAACTACTCCCACAATGATAACGAGAACTGTGGAATAGATAATTGTGTATAAGTTGCTTTGTCGGTTCATAGTTGCAGGAGTGTTATTAATTCTTTATGGTAGCACGTTTTAGACGGCGGTTGATGTTTGAGTTCACCACGCAGTAGTCAATGAGCGCGGCGAAACAGTTCATCAGAAGCACAGCTAACATGGCGCCTTCCGGATAGCCGGTGTTGTAGCACCTGATTATGATAGCGATGGCTCCTATGAGGAATCCGTATATCACCTTACCGGTGTTTGTGCGGCATGCGGTGACAGGATCAGTTGCCATAAATACAATTGCAAAAGCGAATCCGCCGAGTGAAAGCTGTTCAAAAGGAGTAAGGTAGGTCACCGGATAAAGAGGTGTAGCAAAGTGATGTGCCAACAGCGCCATGAAGAAACCTCCAACTGCACCTGAGAGTACGATTCTCCAAGAAGCAATTCCTGTAGCAAGAAGGAT
>CAZXHO010000022.1:0-14900 GCA_964640365.1 uncultured Sangeribacter sp.
TCTTCTGGAGTCTTGGCAATGAAAGCGGTAGTGGGCGTAATGCAGTGGCTGAATATGAGGCTGTAAAGCATCTTGACTCCTCTCGCCCTATACATTATGAAGGCATGAATTCGATAGCTGATATGGATTCCAGAATGTATCCATCTCTCGAAAGCATGGAAGAGACTGACCGCAATGGCAATCAGAAACCATTTTTCCTTTGTGAATATGACCATGCTATGGGTAATTCCATCGGCAATCTCGATCAATATTGGGACTATATCATCAACCGTTCCGACAGAATGATAGGGGGATGTATTTGGGATTGGGTCGACCAAGGTCTGAATAAACCGGGGGAACCTGACACAAACTATTATTTCGGCGGCAGTTTCGGAGATAGTCCCAACGATAATGATTTCTGCTGTAATGGTATAATTACTCCTGACCGTTCGATCACACCTAAACTTCTTGAGGTAAAGAATACGTATCAGTATATCCGCTTCCGCCTGAACGATCCTAACAGTGTGTCTCTTCAGAATGATTATTGCGTTCACAATCTCAATGATTTCAATCTCCGTTACGTAATAGAATGTGACGGTAAACCTGTGAGAACTGAGGTATTCGGGCTGCCAAATTGTAAGCCAGGTGAAAACCGTACGGTGCTGATTCCAATGCAACGATACATCACAGAACCTACAAAGGAATATTTCATAAATCTTGAGGTGCTTACTAAGAAGGATTATCCTTGGGCTGATGCCGGTCATGTGGTTGCCTTGGCTCAGATTCCAATTGGAGGAAATTATTGCCCACCAATAGCTAATGCGGGAAATGAATCTATCACTACTCTTGAATCGGACAATCTACTTCATCTCTCCGGTAAAAATTGGAAGATAGTATTCAGTAAAGTGTCAGGTGCGCCTGTTTCTATTGTATTCGACAAACAAGAGACTTTAGCCGGCGATAGCTCTTTCAGTTTCTATGGCTACCGCTCAATAAGTAACGAGCCTCGCGACTGGATGGAACATTCCCATAAATGCACTGATTTCGCGTGGATCGGCGGTGACAACGGAGTACCGGTTACAATAAAAGCAAATCGTGTGTCAGACGTGGCGGGAAACGAGGTAGGACAGAGTTTATTCTACACTATTTATCCGGATGGCACACTTGACGTGAATGTTGATTTCACTACAAAAGACGGTTTTTCACTCCCGCGTATCGGCTTACAGACCATGTTTGCCAAGTCTTTTGAGATTGTAGAATGGTATGGTAAAGGTCCAATGGAGAATTATCCCGACAGGAATTCCGCAGCATTTGTCGGCCATTATTGTTCAACCGTGACGGGAATGAAAGAGAATTATGTCAGGAGCCAGAGTATGGGATGTCGCACTGCTACAAGATGGCTTACCCTCACCGATAACCATGGAAAAGGGATTAGGATCACTGCACTGGATACACCATTCGATTTTACGGCTCTTCATTTTACGGATCGAGATCTTTGGGATGCCAAATACGGCCATGAAATTGACAAAGTGAAAAGAGATGAGGTGGTACTCAATCTGGACTGTGCCACACGAGGGCTTGGAAGCGCGAGTTGTGGTCCCGGTCCGCGTCCGGAATTCATTCTAAAGCCTGACACTACCTACAGCTACTCTTTCAGGGTATCTGCCATATGAGGAAATTAGTCTCATTGAACACATATTGTTGCATTTGTCTCTGTCAAAATTAATATAGTTTTGGCAGGGCAATACATAATTTAATCCATTAAAATGTGTAATTTTACGCAGAAAATTAAATAACCGCATTACGTGTCATGAAAATCAATATGAAACACTTTATCACTCCGGCAGTGCTATTGCTTCTTGCAGGTCTGGGAATCGCTGCATGCACGTCGGCATCGGCAAAGGAGGAGAAGTCTCCATCGTCGTATGTAAATACCTTAGTTGGAACACAATCGAAACACTCCCTCTCCACCGGCAATACTTATCCGGCGGTAGCTCTTCCCTGGGGTATGAATTTCTGGACTCCCCAGACAGGTAAAATGGGTGATGGCTGGGCTTATACATATGATGCCGACAAAATCCGCGGTATAAAGCAGACTCATCAGCCGAGTCCGTGGATTAATGATTACGCTCAGTTCGCCATTATGCCGGTGACCGGAGAAGTGGTGTTTGACGAAGATGAACGTGCAAGCTGGTTCTCCCATAAAGCTGAGGAAGCACGGCCATACTATTATAAGGTGTATCTGGCAGACCATGATGTGGTGGCTGAAGTAACTCCTACGGAAAGGGCCGCTGCTTTCAGATTTATATTCCCGGAAAGTGAACTCTCAACCTTGGTGATCGATCCATTCGACAATGGCTCTTATGTTAAAGTTGTTCCCGAGGAGAATAAGGTGATTGGCTATACTACGAAGAATAGTGGCGGTGTGCCTGAAAATTTCAAGAATTATTTTGAAATTGTATTCGATACTCCGATTACATATTACGCTACAGTGGCAGATGGAGAGATTTCAGAAGGAAAGACTGAGAGCGAGAGCAATCATGCAGGTGCAATTGTAGGTTTCAAGACCAAAAAAGGTCAGGTAGTTAATGCCAAGGTTGCTTCCTCCTTTATCAGCCCTGAACAGGCGTCAGTAAACATGAAGGAACTTGGTGACGGAGACTTTGACAGAATCAAAAATGAGGGCCAGGCACGCTGGGATGATGTTCTGGGCAGAATAGAAGTGGAGGATGATGACATTGACCGTCTCCGCACTTTTTATTCCTGTCTGTACCGCTCGGTTTTATTCCCCCGCAGTTTCTATGAGATAGGTGAAGATGGACAGGCTGTACATTACAGTCCTTATAATGGAGAGGTACTGCCGGGCTATATGTTTACCGATACAGGTTTCTGGGATACATTCCGCGCGCTCTTTCCATTGCTTAATCTCATATATCCGGAACAGAACGAGAAGATGCAGGAGGGTCTTGCTAACGCTTACCGTGAAAGTGGCTTTCTGCCGGAATGGGCAAGTCCGGGTCACAGAGGATGTATGGTAGGAAATAACTCTGCATCAGTTGTAGCAGACGCGTGGCTCAAAGGCGTGAAAGTATCTGATGAGGATATTGAAACTCTTTGGGAGGCAGTTGTCAACGGCACAAATAATGTGCATCCCAAGGTTTCATCTACCGGTCGTCTCGGTCATGAATATTACAATACTCTTGGCTATGTGCCTTATGATGTAGATATCAGGGAGAATGCTGCCCGAACACTTGAGTATGCATACGATGACTGGTGCATCTACCAACTTGGCAAGAAACTTGGGAAATCTGAAGAGGAACTCGCTCCCTTTAAGAAACGTGCAATGAACTATAAGAATTTATTTGATCCGGAGACAAAACTCATGCGCGGTAAGAATAAAGATGGTCAGTTTCAGGCTCCATTTAATCCTCTGAAATGGGGTGATGCATTCACAGAGGGTAACTCTTGGCATTATACATGGTCAGTGTTTCATGATCCTCAGGGGCTGATCGAGCTTATGGGAGGCGACAAAGAATTTGCCAATATGCTTGATTCCGTATTTACTGTTCCACCGATATTCGATGAAAGTTATTATAACTCTGTGATCCATGAGATCAGAGAGATGCAGATCATGAACATGGGTAACTATGCTCATGGCAACCAACCTATCCAGCATATGATCTATATGTATGACTATGCCGGAGAACCTTGGAAAGCCCAGCACTGGGTTAGAGAGGTAATGGATAGAATGTACAATGCTAATCCTGATGGCTATTGTGGCGATGAAGATAACGGTCAGACTTCAGCATGGTATGTATTCTCTGCACTGGGTTTTTATCCCGTATGTCCGGGAAGCGGTGAATATGCCCTTGGTGCTCCCCTATTTAAAAATGTAAAACTCAACCTCGAAAATGGGAAGACTGTAAATATATCTGCTCCTGACAATAGTGACTCCAATCGCTATGTGGAGAAAATGACTCTGAATGGCAAGAATTATGACAAAAACTATCTGAACCATACAGATCTTGTTTCAGGTGCTGATATCAAGTTTGATATGACATCTAATCCGAATCTCAACCGTGGCACAAATGCTGAAGCGCGTCCTTATTCCTTCAGTCATGAAAAGCAAGAATAGTATGTTGGCGAATTATATTGATTAAGCATTAATTGTTGTGGAAGCCGGTCTGTATTTCAGATCCGGCTTTTATATTTAATTGGGTTGTCAAAATATTATGAATATCAAGCTTATATCAAAATTATTTTATCTCTTATACAATTCTTAATCATCTACAATCTCTGATTCTTTCGTGCTTATGCTGAGTTGGTAAAACAATTAATTGTTATTATGAAGAATCACTTATCAGACCACTTATTTTTCACAGGATTCTATAGTGATGGAGAAATAATTTGGCTGAAACACCACTTAATTTTAACATAATTGCGATAAAATTATAAAATATTTTGCAATCATAAAAAATGTTCGTATCTTTGCGCATCTAACTAACGGGACATTGTTACAATCTGATTTGGTCCCCTCCATTTTGAGGTTTATTATTTGTTGATTTTATTAATATATTTTTCATAGGTTTTATTACTTCCACTATTTTATTTTTTTGATATAAGAATTATTTTACCAATCCGAACCAGTGTTAAGATGGAGTGTTTGATTGAATTTTTGAATGGTCGGTATTGAGCAGTATTTTATCTATTCCAAAATTACTAATTGACTATTTTTTCATATAAGTTTTCAATTTGACTTTGAGGCTATTAGGTAAGCAGTCCCAAATAGGACTGATGTGTAGAGGAAAGAACAGGGCGATAAATGTGCTTCCCCGGAGCGAGTATGTCGATTTTGAAAATGAATGTGGAAAATTTGACAAAGTGTTTGGTTAAGGTTAAAATCAGTTGGTAGTCATAGAGATGATACAGCTTATTATCAACCGTTTCAATAGGTTGTGACAGGTCTTTGAACTATTAATCCTGTAGATCGCGATGTTACAGATTAGTATTTTGTCTAATCTTAAATAACTATTTATGAGACTAATGTATTATCTTAAAAAGCTGTCTGCCTCTTGTCATTCTGGAAAGCACGGATTAATCCTGCTGACCTTATTGACGGCATGGTCTCATCCCGTGCTGTATGGGGCTGACGGAGTAGGCGCCGGGAGGGTGTCGGAGGCAAATATGCAACAGAAAAGTAATAGCGTTGAGGGTACTGTGACCGGCAGCGACGGGCAACCTTTGGCAGGAGTCACCGTGATGGTGAGAGGTGTGGCAGGAGGCACTTCCACAGATATCGACGGACGGTTTCAAATTTCTGTTGGCGACATACGCGGAGCCGTGCTTCAGTTCACTTATGTGGGTATGAAGCCGTTGGAGGTCAAGCTAAACGGACGCAATAAAATAGAAGTCCGAATGGAGGATGATCAGGCTTTGCTCGATGAAGTGATGGTGGTTGCGTATGGCACCGCTACGAAGGAATCGTTCACAGGGTCGGCGGTGAGTGTAAAGAGCGATAAGCTTACTTCTGCAGCTGCTTCCAAGACTTCTGCAGTAGAAGCACTCAGAGGAAATGTGGCAGGCGTAAGGTTTTCCAATACAGGAGGTCAGCCGGGTGACCTTTCCGGAATCCAGATACGTGGAATTGGATCCATCAACGAATCGACAGCTCCTCTATACGTGGTTGACGGAGTGACAATCAGTTCCGGACTCAATATGCTAAATCCGGAAGATATAGAAAGTATGACAGTGTTGAAAGATGCCGCTGCTACATCGCTTTATGGCAACCGGGCTTCTAATGGTGTAATAATCATAACCACCAAGAAGGGTGCTGAAGGGAGAGCAAAGGTAATGGTGAAATATGAACACGCTTGGTCATCGCAGACTATGCCTCGGTCAATTAAAGGCTTCTGGATGAACACTCGCGAGAATACGGCATATGCGATGGAGGCTCTTCGTAACCGTTATCTATACAATAAAAAAGCATTACCATGGCAGGAGGCGTATGATCCACAGAATTCTACGATATACGCAGAAGCGGAAGAATATGCTTTGAAAAATCTTCATTCTGCTGCCAAACTGGTTCATCCTGATGACATGCTCGACGGAACGTTTGACTATTCTACAGCAGACCTTGGAAAATATCTTACTGATCCACGTGAAAACAATTGGGAGGATGCCTTATTGAAAACCGGTGAGGAAAATAAACTGAATATATCAGCAACCGGTGGCACCCAAAAATTAAATTATTATACCTCCTTGGGCTATGTTAGCCAATCAGGTATTGTGCTTGGCAGTGCCTTCGATCGCTTTACGGGGCGAGTTTCGGTCAATGGTAATGTGGGAAGGTTCGTGTGTTTCTCCATAGGTGAAAATGTAGGTTATACCATTAAGGATGAGGCAACCTATGGTTCTTATCTTTCCAATCCGCTTGACGGACTTCACTGGAATAATCCGTCGCAGCCGATTTATCTTCCCGACGGGTCTTTCAATCTCCACCCGGGGTATTATAACAACGGACCGAACTATCTTTATGCTCAGGAGCATAACTCATATAAAGTAAAGGGATTTTCAAGTATCTCCAATCTCTCACTAACTGTCAAGTTTTGTGATTGGCTTAAATTTTCCACAGTTAACGGCATAGACATTAACTACAAGCAGGATAAGCAAATTTGGGATCCGGAGTCGATCGACGGCAAGGCAACCAACGGGTACGTATGGCAATACTCGAGTCTCTTTCATAAGATGACTACCTCTAATATCCTCAGCTTCAAGCGAGATTTCGGACAAAACTCTCTAAATGCCTTGGTGGGATATGAGGCTTATAAATATACCTACGATAATCTAAGTGCTCAAGGACAGCAATATGCCTACGCCGACAGGATGTTTCTCGGGAATGCATCTGTGCCCTCCGGAGTTGGAGGATATAGTGGATCAGACCGTATGGTTTCATGGATTGCCAAGGCGGACTATAATTATGACGGCAGATATTATGTTTCTGCCAGTTACCGTCGAGACGGAAGTTCACGTTTTATTGCCAAGAACCGGTGGGGTAATTTCTGGTCTGTCTCCGGAGCATGGAGCATAGTGAAGGAGAAGTTTATGGAAGGTTCTCGCGGATGGCTTGACAATCTGAGAGTGAAACTGTCATATGGTACAAATGGTAACCAACCATCCGGATATTTCAACAATCTCACCACATTTGGTGTGGCGGCAAGACATAATCTTCTTCCCGGTATAGTGGCAAACTCTCTTGGTAATCCTGATTTGACTTGGGAAAATTCATACACATGGAACGCAGGCATTGATTTCAGCATTTTCAATAGCCGTCTCAGTGGTACAATAGAATATTATAATCGCTTGACTACGGATCTTATAGACTGGACTAACATATCTTATATGACCGGTTGGAGCTCATTCATCGTGAACGATGGTAAATTGAGGAATACAGGTGTGGAGATAACCCTGACATCGCGCAATGTAGACAGAAATGATTTTCTTTGGACCACTGATTTTAATGTCTCTTACATGCGTGCAAAGGTAGAAGATCTAAATGGCGGCTCCCGTATCTCACATCCATTCATTACTAAAATCGGAGAAAATCTATATTCCTTCTATACCCGGGAATGGGTAGGTGTGGATCCTGAGACCGGACAGGGTCTTTGGAAACTGAATACCAAAGATGAGGAGGGGAATGTGATAGATTCAGAGGGCGTAACGTCTGATGTGTCGAAAGCAGATCGTGTGGTAGTTGGTAAAGGTTATCCGGATTGGTTCGGAGGATTGACAAACACAGTGGGATATAAAGGTATAGAAGTTTCATTTTTACTGACGTTTACTCTCGGGGGTGATATGTGGGATAATACTCACTATGAAGGTGTTACTGACGGTGAAAGACTCGGAGGACAGAATTTCCGTAAAGATGCCGGAGAAGATTACTGGAAAAAACCGGGAGATATTGCCAAAAATCCTATCGTAATTAGCAACAATCCGCTGAAGTCTTCTTCAAGCACCTCGACACGTAGGATGATTTCGTCTGATCATCTTAGAGTAAAGACCCTTACGGTTGGATATAACCTGCCTAAGAAATGGCTTATGAAGATGGGTGTGCAAGGGGTTAAAGTTTATATGAATGCGAACGATATTCTTACTTTCTCCAAAAGTAAATATGTAGATCCGGAAGTTGGTCTATCCGGGCAGTCAAAATCTACTTATGAGTATCCCATGCTTAAATCATGGAGAGTAGGTGTGAAACTTGATTTTTAAAACAGAGCATTATGAAAAATAAGTATTTATTGCCGACGGCATTGATGGCATGTGCGCTATTCATCGGCTGTGGAGACGGTTTTCTGGATATTGAGCCTGCCAACTCAGTGCAAGATAATTCTGAAATGATCAGGAATAACGCGGAGATGCAGGTGGCTGTTAACGGTGCTTATGTTTATCTGGAATATTTCCGTAACGCGACTACCCTTCATGGTGATGTTATGGGTGATGATTTACAGAGCTATCCATGGGATTACCGTCTGGAGCTTTTCTATCTCATGGATAAGCGTAGTGTGAACTATACAAGCACGGGAATGTGGACGCAGCTTTATAAGGGTGCATTTGACATCAATACGAAGCTTGAAAAGGCTCAATATGTTAAAGACAGGAATGAAGACACTGAAAGGATGCTGGCTGAGCTGCGCTTTATCCGGGCAATGCTCCATTGGGAAGCCTCTCTAAGATATGGTCCGCTTCCTTCTAATCTTGGTAAGGGAGCAATCAGCAAGGATGCTCTGGGAGCGATGATTACGAATAAACTTCCTGATGACCTTACAAGAACCTATTATCGCGACAAGGTGAGTGATGTTTTCGCTTTCATGATTAAGGAAATGGAGGAGATAATCGACTATCTTCCCAAAATGCACCGTGAGGCGGCACTGAATTATTGGGCAGGAAAGATGTTTATGGCACGTCTATATCTCTATACCGAACAATGGGACAAGGCATTAGAATGTGCGCGAGATGTGATCGAAAACGGAGGCTATACTCTTTATACCAAAGACAATTATGTTGACTCATGGAAGGATGCCTATGCCTCGGAATCAATCTTTGAGATGCCTACCACGGAGTCTGACAATGCGAGTTGGAACGGTCTCGGATATTTCTGTAATCCAAAAGGTTATTATGCAGTAATTGCGACTATTGACTATATGTCCTTGCGAGATGAGGGGGATGTGCGTTTTGACCTCTTGGACAACGATGGCGGTTGGTGGGATTGGTTTCCTAAATACTTTAACGATGAATATAAGCGCGACAATTGCTATTTCATCTCCGGTAAATATCCCGGTCGCAACAATAACCTGAAGGTTTGCAATCCTAAGGTTTTCCGCTTGTCGGAAGCTTATCTGATAGCTGCCGAAGGAGCTTTGAGAGGCTCACAAGGCACAGCCGTCGGAAGCCGCTACCTTTCGGAATTGAGAAGAAACCGTACAGTGACCGACCCGGACCGTTATGATTCGGGCTATGATCTTGATGATGTTCTTTATGAAAGACGGCTTGAACTCATTGGAGAAGGTCACCGTGCTTTCGATCTATGGCGCAACCAGCGTAGTGTGGTGCGATATTCCGGCACTCCCAATTTCCATTGGTGTGAATATGCGGAGATGCCTTTTGACGATTATCACGTGTTACTGCCGATGGCGGTGCGTGAACTTGAGCTGATGAATGCTGAGGATAGACAGTCTCAGCAAAACCCAGGATATGGCTTATTCTAAATAAATATTCCTATTAATTTAATCCGTAACTTTTTTTGTTCATTTATTTTGTTTGGAAGGGGGGACTGGCGGTTGTCCGTAGGTCCCTCCGCTTTTTATGATACATCGATCATAACTGTCTTTTTTTAATAATTCATTAATCATAATTGTCTATCTATTATAGTCTGTTTTAACTTTATGTCTGTATATTGGTGGGTTTCAGATGCCATTTTTTTAGGAAAGTGAGGCCTAATGCGATAAGGGCTCCCACAATGTAGAGAATTGAGAAATGTAGGCCGTATCCATTCAGGAACGCTATGGGGGCGAATGTTATAAGGGCTATTTCTACGGGTGCTATGAAGAGATATGCCATTGCATAGCTGTCAAGACATTTGCTTTTCATCTCCGGATCTACAACCCTTAACAGTGCTATTCCCATTGCCATTGTGCCGGTGTACCATCCCCATGTGAAAATTGCTTTTTCAAACCAGTAATCCTTCATAAGGATACGCGACATATAAATCACGTAGCCCAAAGTGGCGATTAGTCCCACGGAAAGCAAAATTGCTAAAGGCATCCAATACTCTACCACTACCGAAAGCTTTATGGAGGCTATGCCGAATGCCACAAGATAATCCGTAAAAGCACCGCTTAGGTGACTTATTGTGGTATGGCACATGTAGTGACTGACTTTTGTCTTGTCGAAAATCTTTTTAATGATTATACCTACCATGAAGGCGCAGCTGAAGACAGGAAGCTCAAACTCGGGTATGTAATATGCTACCAGTCTGCTGACTCCATATCCTCCGGCAGCGATCATTGCAATTATCGTCAGGTTGAATGTGAGCGAATCAATCGAGATGGAGGAGGTGGAGCTGGTGCCCATGCTCACACGTTTCTCTTCCGTTAGAAGTCCGGTGCGGAGTTCGGCGGGAAGATCGGTGTATGAAGTCAGGAAGGCTGTATGGTGTTTGCGTGTACCCCATTTTACTATTATGAGTCCTATGATAACGGCAGCAATAATTCCGACGGTAGCCGCAGTCATTGCAAGTGTCAGGATATCGTCATAACCTAATTGACCGAATGCCTGACCAATGGCAGCAGCTGATCCGTGCCCACCGCAGAAGCCGGTGGGCATAGTGATTCCGAATCCGGGATTTAATTTCCAGATATGGTTTAGGATTAGAAGACCTATGAGTCCTCCGAGACCCCATTGGAGAAGCATTCCTGCCTGTGAGTACGACCACATTACCCCTATTGTTTTCCCCTCCCCTTTCTGTATGCCTGACGTGAACGGCAGACATCCGAATATGAACGCAATAAGAATTCCGGCATAGGTTCCTGTCTGATTTGATAGCGGCAGCCATCCCAGTCCGTTAGGACCGAAGAGGAGGGCGAGAAATCCCGCTATGAGACATGGAGGTATAAAAAGACGCTGGATAAATCTGAGTTTTACTCGCATCAGCTTGCCCAACAATAGAAGTGCAGAAATGATGCCGACATCAACAAAAAGGGTCCAAGGAGTAAATTCTGACATAAAGGTTGTATGTATTATCAGGTATAAGCTACCTTACTATTATTAACTTTGATATTATATCTTGGGGCTTGATTGGCTGCCCGAATCAAGATTATTTGTCATAGAAGAAGCATTCTCCCCATGTCATCAGACAGTTGGGTATGGGGAAGTCTTCGAGCTTATTGTAGGAGAGCCAATAAGCTTCACGATGGTCTATTGTGTGGCCACCGAGCTCATTCTCATGACCTGTGAGTACTAATTTTGCTCCGAAGGACTCACACATTTCAGGAAGTTTGGCAGCCCAACATATGGGCAAGAAGACGTCGACAGGGGGGACTTTACCCTTCAGGTTAAGAATCATGTCAAGATCGCTCTTCAGCCATTGATCGCCCGTAGAGCTCACCGTTTGTCCGTCAGGAGTGGTCACCACATAGATATTGTTCTGCAGATGGTCCTGATGTCCGGGAATTATTGTGGTTTTAAGTAGAGCGCCGTTTGCTGCGGTAAATGTCTCTTCCCATATGGTCTCTTTACGGGTGTGGGTTACACCGGGATTGTCGGGCATAATTTCATCGGGGGCGATTACGGGCTTTCCTTTTGAGGTAAACTGACTGACAACAAATGGATCGACGTGGTCACCGTGGTTATGGGTTAGAAACATTATGTCGCAAGCGTTTGCAAGCGCTGTTGCTATACTGTCGCTCATCAAATGTCTGTCTGTGTCTTTCATCTTGCGACCCCTGTAGATATCCCAGCCGATAGTTACCTTGGGAGTCCTTATAATCCATCCGTCGTTGTAGAGCTTGTAGACTTTCATCCCTTTATTCAGTGGGCGGTTAAGGTCGTTGAGCACAAGCATCATACGGGTGTCAAGGAAGTCACTCACATAGGGTGAATTATCGAGGCGGGTATCATGAAAGATCTGATCAAGCAGATAGAGTGCGGCTTTACGGGCGTTGCTTGGAGCGTCCACCGAAGGAGTATCCTGATTTATGATTTCATTTACCAGTTCTAATGTTAGTTCTGTCTGGGCATTGATTATGCCGTCTTTATCTTGCCAGAAATAAGTCAGATCTTTCTTGGCGTAACAAGACAGACAAACGATTGCTGCTAAGGATATTATAATTTTACGAAACATAATGTTGCGGTTTTGACTCTTTCTTTGGTTTATAATTCTGATGTTAGCGCTGAAAAATTTCAGCTGAGTGTATCTCAGCTATCGCCGAAGGGGCTCTGACTGACCTTAAGGAGCTTAAGGAGCCTAAGGAGCTTAAGGAGCTTAAGGAGCCTAAGGAGCTTAAAGAGCTTAAGGAGCTTAAGGAGCCTAAGGAGCTTAAGGTGATTAAGGAGCCTAAGGAGCCTAAGGAGCTTAAAGAACTTAAGGAGCCTAAAGCCTTAATCACCTTAAACACCCTAATCACCTTAGGTCCCTTAAGCCCCTTAAGGTCTTGATGTCGGGCTTTAAAGTCCAATTGAGGTGATTAATCTGTTGCAAGCAATTAACTCTGATGATCGCATCAGTGAGTTAGGGAGGTCCGCAGTCCGGTTCGGCTATCCAAAAAACTCGAACTCTCGTGTAGAAGGTTTATAGAGTTGATTCCTATCCGATTATTTATTGCAAATATACAAAATATACCCCTTTCACCAAAATATACCCTTAAAAAGTGAAACAAATTTAATTAGAAATCTTTCAGCAGTGTTTAAGAGGTAATATTCGTAATGGAGGATAGTAATGTCTAAGTAGTAAGTAGATAGTATTGTTTATGGGATAATATTGTTATGGAGATAGTATTGTTAAGGGATAGTGTTGTCTATTGGAATAGTGTTGGCTATTGGGATATTGTTGGCTATTGGGGAAGTATTGGTTATGGAGGATGGCAGTGTCTAAGGGTGTAGTATTGTTTTGCGATAGTGTGGTTGTGGGGGATAAGTGTTTTTGGATAGAATTGTTTTGGGATATGTTTTGAATAAACTTGCTCCAAAGTGCCCTCAAGAAGATTGTCGAGAGTCCGGTCTTCTACAAGAGAAATTTCATCTCCTGTTTACATGTATCTGACAAATTCCATTTTGAACTATATTGATAATATTTTTTAAGCCGTGGGGGAAGCAACCTGATGGATTGTTACAATAGAAATTAATAAAGTGCACCCAAAGAAAGAAGAACTTTGAGTGCACTTGGCATATCAATTAGTTTGGTAGCTCCTTATCTCCCGGTTGCCTGCATATAAGTCAGCTTTTTAATTTGAAACTGTCCGTATGCATCCACAAATTTATCCTGCGATTGATGGAAGAGTGTCTGAGCGTTGAGCAAGTCGGTAATAGTGACCGTCCCCGCCTTATAGAAGTTCTGGTTCAATCTCAGATTCTCCGCCGATTGAGATATTGATTCACGAGCGATCTCCATTTGTTTGTAGGATGTTGCCACATCATTCCATGCGTTGGTCATAGCAATAATGAGCAATTGTGAATTATCTTCCAGTTGAGTTCTGGCAATCTCTGTTTCAAGCTTTTTCTTCTTCATGTCGTGAGATCCTCCCCACCAGTCAGTCAATGGAATGCTAACAGTAACATATACGTTAGCAAAAGTATGACCTTGATCGAGTAAGTGCTCATAATTATAACTGGCGCCGGCTGCTACCATCGGTAGATTGTTGCCTAAACTAATTTTCTGCTCAAGTTCTTTAGCTCGCACATTTTGCACAAGCAGCCCATGACCGACGGTTTGGTCAAGACATTCCTCAGGATTGCGATATATGTCTTGAGGGAAAGCGGGCACCACTCCGGGAGTTATTTCTGAAATGACATCTACTGAACCCGATGTGCCTTTACCAACATATTGAGATAAAAGCATTCTAAGCACAGAAACCCCGTTATCAAGTTCTGTGCGCACTACAAGCATTTCATTACGTTTCAATTTTACTTCAAGCAAATCGTTGGTAGTGGTTATACCGGCGTCGACATAACTCTGAACTTGAGTGGTGAGTGTATCAAGCATTGCAATCACTTTCTCTAAGGTCTGTTGTTTTGAATGAAGTGACACGAGTTGCCAATAGTATTGCTCCACATTATGCCTGACCTCATCTGCAGTCTGTCGTTGCTGAAGCTTACTTACTTCTTCTCCTATATGAGCCAAACGGTTACCATTAACAATACGGCCACCAAGAAAAATAGGTTGTACCAAGTTAATACCGGCAAAAGATCCTTTTTTCAGAAGGCTCACATTATAGTCCATGTCAGGTAACTCCGGATTGAGCATAGATAGCGGAAGCTGAAGTGTATGTTGAAGCATGCCGTGATTAGCGGTGAAAGCTACACCACTCGCACTTACGGAGGGGAAATAATTTGTAAAGGCTCCATATGAGGTCTCGCGTGAAGCTTTCAAGGCATATTCGGCTGTACGCATACGTGCATTGTTCTCAAGTGCCATATTTACACACTCTTCTAATGACAGTTGCTGTGCACAGATCGATTGTGTGCAAATTAATGAAATGACAACCGCGATATTGAATATTTTTTTCATTTTGCGTCTTGTTTTAATGTTCTTTTAGCCATCACTTTCCAATAGAGCACCGGTATCACAGTTACAATAAAGAAGAAAGTAATGATCGTACCCCAGAAAATCACCGTTCCCATCGGTCTCCACAAGGGAGTGCCGCTAAGTACCA